>DATLJG010000181.1:0-8541 GCA_035538995.1 Hyphomicrobium sp.
CCGTTCGCCGGCTCGACGGTTTCGAGCTTGCGCACGATGCGGCCGCGCGCATCGACTTCGATCTTCTGCGTACCGCCCAATCCGCGAAGCTCGGATTCAAAGCCTGCTTCAGCGCCGGTCTTGCCGATCTTCATTTCCGGCAATCTGAGAACGGCATCATCGTCGACGCTGAGGCTTTCGACACTTCCGACGAAGCCAACGACGTGGCCGATGGCGTCCCCGCCGTGATAGCGGCGGCGCCAGGATGTGCCGGTTGCGATGCCCGGCAGGCTCGGCGCAAACAGATTGATCTTGGCAATCTGATCGAATGCAAGCTCGGTGGCGATCACGATCGGCACGTTGCTGCGTTGCCTTTTGGCGCGGCGAAGAATGTCCGCCACGTCCTTGTTGCTCAGCGGCAGGATCTGCTGCACACGCCCGAGGACGTCGTGCAGATCCTTGACCAGCGAGGGCGTCACCGTCGCGCGAAAAACCGCTTCGTTGTCGGCGAGTGGCCGTCCGGCGACGTCGAGGATGCGGCCTCGTCTCGGCGCCAGAATTTGCAGATTGATGCGGTTTTCCTCGGCGATCGGCGCGTAATGCCCGCGCTCAAGCACCTGCAATCCGAACAGTCTCCAGCCGACAAGCGACAACCCGGCAGCCTGCGCGCCCGCCAGCAGCAAACTGCGGCGCGTAAACCGGCGGTTGCCGGTGGGGAGTTCAAGGCCGTCTCGCTCCGCCATCGCTCACGCTCCTCGCGTCAAGCGCATCGCGCGCCCGGATTCCGCCGCTCCATCGAGCAGACGCAACACCGGCAGAATAATCAGCACGGCGCAGATGCTCGCCAGAACGGCGCCGGTGACGTAGGGCATCACGTCGAGCACCTCGAAGAAATAGATCGAGGCGACGAGCCACGCGACGAATGTGAGAAGCAGGATCGCAAATCCGAGAAGCACGAGCCGCCCGAGCGTACTCTCAACGTGCAGGCGCGTGCTAAGCGTCGCCGTCAGATGCGCAAGGAGATAAATGAAGGCCCAGTATCCGAGCGGGCCGTGGGTTAGAATGTCGAGCATCAGCCCGGCAAGAAACACGACCCATTCCGGCAGCCACGCATCGTGCCGCAGCGTCCAGTAGTGGACGGCGACGACGGGGAGAAGCGGCAGGAAGAAGCGGTCGCCTGCCGGAACGCCAAGCGGCATCGCTGCAAGCAACGTCAGCAGCACGACGGAGCCGATCGGGGCGACAAACCTCATAATGTTCATCGCGCACCCTGCCGTTCGGATGTCGATCGCGCGACGCCAGCCGCACGTGGCGAACGGCGCGACGGCTCGGAGGTCAGCTCGTCCGCGAGCGTGCGGGACGGTCCATCGAACAGCAGCACGCTGACGTACTCCAGGCGATCGAGATTGGCCCTGAGTGCGACGCGCAGATTGTTCGGATCGCCCGTGACCTTGCCGATCCTCAGTCCTGGCGGAAAGAGCCCGCCCATTCCAGACGTCGACACGTCGTCGCCATCAGCGATTTGCGCGCGGTATGGCGCATAATGAATTTTTGGCTCGGCTCCATTGTCGCCGACGAGAATGGCGCGAATGGCGCTCGTGCCGATGCTGACGGGTATGCGGCTGTTGAGGTCACTTGCCAGGATCACGCGCGAGGAATCCGGCCCGACATCGACGATGCGCCCGACCAATCCGTCGGCATTGATGACGGGATACCCGGGCTTGACGTTTTCGTTGCTGCCGGAATTGATCATGATGCTGCGCGTGAACGCGCCACTCGAATCCGCGATGACGCGGCTGGTGATGAAGTCGATATGGTGCTCGGGCACGACTTTCGCCAAGGCTTCAAGATCGGCGAGCTTGGCTGCGAGTTGCCGCGCCCGCCACTCCCAGCCGTTGAGCTTCCGATTCTCGACCTGGAGATGACGAAGCTCGGCAGTCAGATCCAACTGCGAAGAGATGGCATGGCCGATTTCGCGCAATGGCACGATCGGCACGGCCGCGATCTGCAGCACCGGCGTCAACGACGAGGCGATGCGCCAACGCATTTCATCGAGCGCGCTGTGATGCAGGCGGCTGAGGATCATCAGAGCCAGCGAGACGAAAATCAGAAACAACAGCACAGGGCGCACGCGGCGGCGCGGTGCCGCCCGTCCGCCGCGCTGCAGGAAGGATCTCTCGTCTTTGAGTCGCGCCATGCTGCTCGTTTACTGCTTCGTGCTTCGGCTGCGCCCAGTCCGAAGTCAGGGTTTGATCAACAGGTGTTCGCGCTCCTTGAGCGTACCAAGAAGCGCGGCTGAACCGGTGATCACGCAATGCTCGGGCTTTTCGGGAAGATGAACCTTAACGCCGATGCGGCGCTCCAGCTCCTGATCGAGCTTGGCGAGCTTGGAGCCGCCGCCCGAAAGATAGATGCCGCGCTCGCAGATATCGGTCGAGATTTCGGGCGGCAAATCCTCGATCGCGTGCTGGATGAATTCGGAGATCTGCTCGATCGGCCCTTCGAGGGCTTCAGCGATCTGATGCGGCGCAAGCATTATCGACTTGGGCTTGCCCTCGCGCACCTCACGGCCGCGAACATGAATCTCGGTCGTTTCACCGTTGATGATGCGGGACGCCGACCCGGCTTCGATCTTGATGCGTTCAGCATTGCTTTCGCCGATCAGGATTTGATGATTGCGGCGAACGTAGCGGATGATCGCCTCATCCATCGCGTTGCCGCCGCAGCGGATCGAACGCGCCTGCACGACGCCGCCGAAGGACAGAACGGCGACGTCGCTCGTGCCGCCGCCGATGTCGATGACCATAGAGCCTTTCGGTTCATCGACCGGGAGCCCAGCGCCGATGGCGGCCGCCACGGGTTCTTCGACGAGATAGACGCGCCGCGCGCCGGCGGACAGCGCCGTTTCGTAGACGGCCCGGCGCTCGACAGGCGTGGCGCCAGCTGGAACGCAAATCAAAATGCGCGGGCGAATGAAATCGATCAGCGATTTCGTACGGCCGATGAACTGGCGAAGCATTTCCTCGGTTGCAACGAAATCGGCGATGACGCCGTCGCGCAATGGACGGATCGTCTCGATGCTCTCCGGCGTGCGGCCGAGCATGAGCTTCGCCTTTTCGCCGACGGCCAACACTTCGCGCATACCGCCGCGCGCGCGTACCGCAACAACGGACGGCTCGTCGATGATGACGCCGCGCCCGGCGACATAGACAAGGGTATTGGCGGTGCCGAGGTCGATCGCAATGTTATCGGAAAGCACCTTGCCAACGCCTAGCCCAAACATGATGCCGACCCGATCTGCGTCTCGCCGTCCCCGTTCGCATGTGAGGTGGCGTTAATCAAAACCGGCCATCAGTCCAAGGCGACGCCGATCCGGCACAGAATAGCGCGCCCTTGCGGCGGAACGCTACCCTGCCGTGTGCCGGAACAGCATTGACCGTTAAACAGCGTGTTGCGCCTGCGCCGTTTTCTGCCGCTTTACGACAAGTTTGTTCAGCGCCGCCACGTAGGCCCGTGCCGAGGCGACCAGCGTATCGGGATCGGCGGAACGTCCGGTGACGATGCGCCCCTCCTCCTCGAGCCGCACCGAGACTTCGGCCTGGGCATCCGTGCCCTCGGTCACGGCATGAACCTGGTACAGGTCGAGTCGGGCGTTGTGCGGCAGCAGCTGCTTGATCGCATTGAAAGTTGCATCGACAGGTCCATTGCCGACGCTCTGGACCGTCTTCGACTGACCTTCGATATCCAACGTCAGCGTCGCCGATTGCGGGCCCATCGTTCCGGCGATCACCGTCAACGCCTCGACCTTGACGCGATCGTTCATGTGCGCGACGCCCTCATCGACGAGCGCTTCGATGTCCTCGTCGTAGACGTGCTTCTTGCGATCGGCGAGCGCCTTGAACCGATTGAAGGCGTCTTCCATCGCGTTGTCGCCGAGATTGTAGCCGAGTTCCTTCAGCTTTGACTTGAAGGCGGCGCGGCCCGAGTGCTTGCCCATGACCAGCGACGACTTGCCGACGCCGACCGATTCCGGCGTCATGATCTCGTAGGTCTCGACATTCTTCAGCACGCCATCCTGGTGGATGCCGCTCTCGTGCGCAAAGGCGTTCCGGCCGACAATGGCTTTGTTGTACTGGACCGGGAAATTCGTCACGGCCGAGACGAGCTTCGACGCGCGCGACAGCATTTCGGTTTTGATGCCGGTGAAATGCGGCAGCAGGTCGTGGCGCGTGCGGACCGCCATGACGATTTCCTCAAGCGCCGCGTTGCCGGCACGCTCGCCGAGGCCGTTGATCGTGCATTCGATCTGGCGGGCGCCGGCACGTATGCCGGCGAGCGAATTCGCAACGGCGAGGCCCAGATCATCGTGGCAATGGGTCGAGATGACGACCTTGTCCATGCCCGGCACGCGCGTCTTCAGCATCAGGATGAGATCGAAGTATTCCTCGGGCAGCGCGTAACCGACGGTATCAGGGATATTGATGGTCGTGGCACCGGCCTTGATCGCCGCCTCGCAAACGCGGCAGAGATAATCATGCTCGGTGCGCGTTGCATCCATCGCGCTCCACTCGACGTCGTCGGTGTAGTTGCGCGCCCGCGTGACCGAGGCGATGACGCGGTCGTAGACCTGCTCCTGCGTCAGCTGCAGCTGATGCTGGCGATGCAGCGGCGATGTTCCGATGAAGGTATGGATGCGGCTGCGCTTGGCGTGCTTGATCGCCTCGCCCGCACGGTCGATGTCGCCGATGTTGGCGCGGGCAAGTCCGCAAATCACCGATTGCTTGGCGAGCTTGGAGATCTCAGTCACTGCCTCGAAGTCGCCTTCGGATGCGATCGGAAAACCGGCCTCGATAATGTCAACGCCCATATCGTCGAGCAGCTCGGCAACCTGAAGTTTTTCCTCGAAGGTCATGGTCGCGCCGGGGCATTGCTCGCCGTCGCGCAGGGTCGTGTCGAAAATGACGATTTTGTCGTCGTCGCGCTTCGGCTTCGCCGGCGCATTGTCGGTAACGGACGTCATGGGTCTTTATCCTTTGCCGGGCGACAGCCTCATCGGCGGGTCGCCACTTATCGCTCTACGCTCATTTTGAAGGCCGTCCAATCCCCTGGGCACGAACCCGGCGGACAGCCGGGCGTCATGCGGCCCAGGGGCCGGTAAGGAGCAGCGAAAGGCCGAGTCGGGGCGCAGCCGTACGCTCCGCCTGCCCAGCTGAAGCGGGCAAAGCAAATGCAGCGATGTCGATCAGGCGCGCCATAGGTTCAGGAACCAGAAAATTTACCCTCGGCCATTGGCCGATGTGGCTCAGATATCCGAAGTTGGGCCGAAAAATCAAGTCCCGGGCGGCGGGACCGGGCGCTACGCCTCAGATTTTCAGCGTCCCCTCGGCGACGCGGATGGCATGCCCGCCGATGCGGACGGTTTCGAGCTTGCCGCGGGCGATGGTCATGGTCAGGGCTATGGCGCTCGGCCGGCCCATCTCTATGCCCTGCTCGATGGCGCGCTTGTGAGCGCCGTCCGGCAGCTCGTCGAACTCGTCAATGACGTGGGCGAAACCGGCCGTCGCCGAGCCGGTCGCGGGGTCTTCGGGCACGCCGAGATCTGGCGCGAACATGCGTGCGTGGAAGGCCGACTGAACGCGCACCGACTGGCGGGTATAGAGGTAAACGCCGTTGACGCCACGCCCGGTGAAGGCGCGGGCCCAATGCAGCGGCGCGACCTTCACCTTGGCCATCGCTTCCAGATTGGAAACCGGCACGAAGGCGAACGTGTTGGCCCCGCGCAACAGAGTCGGCTTGTGGTTTTCAAAGCCGATCTCGGTCGGGATCAATCCGACGGCGGCTGAGATTTCCTCCGGCTCCGACAGCCGTTCGAGCGCGTTCGTCGCTTTTGGGGCATCGAACTCTCCGAATGCCGCCGCCTGAGCCCGCAAGCGAACGCCGACACGGACGCTGCCGATCTCCTCTTCGAGCGCGATGATCGCATCCCTTTCGCCATTCAGGAGCGGTGCTCTCAGTTCGGCAAGCAGCACAGCCGCGCCGAGCGTCGGATGACCGGCAAAGGCAAGCTCGCGGCTCGGCGTGAAGATACGGATGCGCGCCGTATGTCCGGCGCTCGTCGGCTCCAAAACGAAAACCGTCTCGGAGAGATTGAACTCGCGGGCGATGGCCTGCATTTCGGTGCTCGACAGGCGGTCGGCTTCGAGAACCACGGCAAGCGGGTTGCCGCCGAAAGGCCGTTCGGTGAATACGTCCAGGATATGATATGCGAGCGCCATCGTGCGCCAATTCTCCCCGCTGCGCCGCCGATTTCGAATTGGCAGCCAAAAGCGGCGGCACCATGCGGCAATGATTTCGTGACGCCAAGAACTTTTTGCGTGCGGCGACGATCAGTCTGCAGAGAATAGCGCGTCGAGCAGCGCCCGCATATATCGCGGCATCGCGAGGTTTTGGATATCGCCGGCGTTGGCGACCGGGATGACAGCGTCGAGTTCGGAGTCGACGGTTGCAGCGATGTGCTGCTCGGCACGGCGCACGAATTCCGCCGACGACATCATGGCTCGAAACGGAACGGCAATCGAAAGCTGCGTCCCCGAGCGCGTCAGATAAAAACCATCGCCCCTCGCCAGTGCGCCGGGCTCGATGCCGGTTTCCTCCGCGGCCTCGCGCAGCGCCGACCGCTCGATATGGATGATGCCGTTCGCATCGACGTCTTGCCCATCGATGAAGCCCGCGGGCGCGTACGTCAGGCCGCCGTTGACGTGACCCTGGCGCTGCCGGCCCAGCATGATGGAACCGTCGTCCGTTCGAATGAGCGCCGAGCCGAAGCCGTCGAGCACGCCTGCATCGGGAAAATTTTGCGCGCGCCAATAGAGGTAGCTTTTGAAATCGGTCTTTAAAAGCGACGCTTCGAGCGCTCCATCAACCAATGAGACATCGTCAATCAGATAAATGACGCCGTTAAAGTAATTCGGATTGGATTGCCTGGTCTGCCGCCAGTGCGCGTCAATCGCCTCGCCATTGATTTCCGCATATCGCCATTCGTTGCGGCCTGCGCGCAGCGTGCATGTAGAAATTTTCGTTACGTGATCCGAACCGTGGAACCAATTGCATTGCTGTGTGTTGTGCATGGTCGAACGGCGGGGATCAGCCACAATAAAGTCTCGTTCTGACTAAAAGCGCTTCGATCGATTTTGGCACAAACCAAATACTCGAAGTGCTGATATTTC
The DNA here is from genome assembly GCA_035538995.1 of Hyphomicrobium sp. Classification (GTDB taxonomy): domain Bacteria; phylum Pseudomonadota; class Alphaproteobacteria; order Rhizobiales; family Hyphomicrobiaceae; genus Hyphomicrobium_B. The sequence continues at coordinate 7,206 of DATLJG010000181.1, forward strand.
GGGAGGTTTTTATCAGATGCGACGCACACATAAAATTTTCTCGGCCACGTAATTTGCGTACTTCGGTCATGAGGCGGACACGATTCCAATCGCATATCGTCATCACGACAGCGTCGCTGGGGGGCGACAGTCAAGATCTCCCAGCACCTCATAACCGGTTTCAATCCTGGTGTTGCACCACCAGGAGACAAGCGGTGAGGTGCGAGATGGATCACCTGCCGCCCGATGGAACAGCCATCGGGCTCACGCGGTTCCCGAACCGCGCCAGAGCCCCTTCATATCCGAAGAAAGCTGCGCGAGCGGCAGTATTCGGAAACGGGCGGCAGAGGTCCCCGCTCCTCTGCCGCCCGCGTTAGTCCCGGCTCTAGCCCTACTCGTAGGGCCAAGGCTGGTTTTGACGTGGACCGCCCGCGCTGCCGCACGTAAACCCTCCCCAAGAGAGCGGTGGCGCGGGTCGGTTCACGGCCCCATTATTTCCCCAAAATCAAATCAGTTGCACATTAAATCCGGTCACATCGGCATGATGCGTCGCGCGTGGCACGCATCAGACCGGCAGCATTCCAAATGTCCAAGCTGATGCAAAGGCGATCGCGAGAAAGTACGCCGTCAAAAGAATCATCGCCCATTTTCGGTCATCCCGCGCGACGTCTTCGACCGGGCGGCCATCTTCTCCGCTCCAACTCGTCGCCACGACCCGCGCCAACGCGGCGATGATGAAGGCGTACGACGCGAGATAAATTTTATCGATCAGCATCAGATAGCCGACCTCGGGAAGCGATGAGGATGCCGTCAGCTGCAAAGCCACCAGCGTCAGCAGCGCGGTGATGCCGAGGCCGATGCGACCATCGACGCGCGACGGCATGATGAAAAAGATCAGCGAAGCGCAAATCACAATCAGCAGCACGGGGAGAAACGCCTTCACCGTGACGGTCACCAGAGCCCGCGTGATGGGAATCTCGACGGTCACGCGCGAATACTTTTCCGATGACGGGACAGTCAGATCGCCGAAATTCGTCGGGTAGCTGTGATTGGTGATCTTCATCACCGGTTTGCCGACGTGGAATCCCGGCAACGTAATGTTCGGATTGAGCAGGACCGGAACAGTCTCCGGCACATAGATCTGATCGCTACTGGACGCGAGGGTATCCTCGATCTCGATCTTCAGCGCCTGGTGATCGAAGGGGTATCGTTCCAGCCTGAACTTTGTCGCGAAGCGGCCCTGCTCGCGCAGCACCGAATAAAAACCGCCGTCGGGCATCGCCTTCGGCTTGTCGAGAAGCATATCGCGCTGATGATCGGCCGGCGCGTAGCGATTCATGAATTCCATCGACTTCGC
>DATLJG010000182.1:0-7951 GCA_035538995.1 Hyphomicrobium sp.
CTTTGGTCGAAGACGCTAAAGGCGACGGTCTCAGCATTCTCGTTGCGCGAGGCCGCAACACCGGCGCCAGCATCGAACCAATTCAAATCTAAAAAGAACGGAGCTTGAGAGATCCATGAGCGACGCTACCCCTATTTTGCACATGCTCGCGCCGCAGAAGCACATGAGCCCCTTCGACGTGAATATGGCCGCCGACGCAGGCTATAAGGTCATCGTCCCTTATATTAACGTCGAGCTGAATGAGGTTGCAGGTCTCATTCAGGACGCCATCTTCTCGCGTCCCCCGAATTACGGCGTACGCACCGGATTCTTCATGGGCGGCAAGGATGCGATCCTGGCGCTCGACATGCTCGATGCCGCGAAGAAGGCGATGGTGCCGCCGTTCGAATGCTCGGTCTTCGCCGATCCCGCCGGTTCGTTCACCACGGCCGCCGCAATGGTCGCCTGCGTTGAAAAAGTCCTGAAGGACAAATTCAACCGGGACTGGAAGGGCGTGAAAGTTGCCGTATTCGGCGCCACCGGCGTCGTCGGCTTTGCATCCTCGATCATCGCGGCACTCGAAGGCGCCGATGTTCAGCTCGTCGCCCATCGCGGCGTTGAGCGTGTCATCAAGAGCGCCAAGGTCTCGAAGGAACGCTTCGGCGTCGATCTCGAAGCCGTCGCCGGCGAAACGCCCGAGCAGAAGGCGGACATCATCGCCAACGCCGACGTCATCTTCGCCGCTGCCGCCGCCGGTGTGCAGGTCGTCTCGAAGGAACACAAGGCGCTCGCCAAGAACCTCAAGGTCATCGCCGACGTCAACGCCGTGCCGCCTCCGGGCGTCGAAGGCATGGAACTGTTCATGAATGGCGAGAAGATTCCGGGCTGCGACGCGCTCGGCGTCGGCCCGCTCGCGATCGGCGACATCAAGTACAAGTGCGAGTCCGGTCTCTTCAAGGAGATGCTCGCGTCCGACAAGCCGCTGTCACTCGACTTCCGCCACGCTTATGCGAAGGCGAAAGAACTCGTCGGCCTCGCCTAAGAATGTGGCTGGCCAAGCGGTCCTGATCGCAGGGTTTTCCGGGCGGGCTCTCGCACAGTCCGCCCGGCGCGCCGGCTATCAGCCGCTGGTCGCCGATGCCTTCGGCGATCTCGACACGCGAGACGCCGCTTCAGCCGTTGAGGTGATCGACGGCGCCATGAGTGCGGGCTTCCGCACCAAACCTCTCATCGCCGCGCTCGATGCACTCAGCGCCACCGCAAGCGCCCCACCGATCGGTCTCGTTCTCGGCTCGGGCTTCGAAGACAAGCCGCGCCTGATCGCGGCTCTTGGCAGTCGCTTCCGGCTGCTCGGCAATCCTGCGGCAACCTACAAAGCCTGCAAAGATCCTACGGCTTTTTTCACCAAGCTCGACGAACTCGGCATCGCGCATCCCGAAACGCAATCTGCACCGCCGCCGGACCCGAATGGCTGGCTGACAAAACGCATCGGCGGCAGCGGCGGCCGCCACATCCGCGTCTGCAGTCCGAACGCAACGCCCCGTGCGCGCCGCTACTTTCAACGTCAGCTCTTGGGAGATCGGATTTCAGTCGGCGGCATTGTCGGCGCGCCTTCCCCGCACCTGTCGCTCACGCGCCAGTGGATCACGCCGTCGCCCGATCAGCCCTTTCGCTTCGGCGGCGCCGTCTCGATGCCCGACATCACCCCGAGCCTGCGCCGGACGTTAGAAGATGCGGCTACTCGTGTTGCATCCGCCTTCGGCATCGTCGGCATAGCGTCCTTCGATTTCATCGTCTCCGGCGGAACGCCGCATCTGCTCGAAGTCAATCCGAGGCCGGGAGCCTCGCTCGATGTCATCGATGACGCGCACGGCAGTCACTTCCGCACGCACATCGACATCTGCGCTGGAAACGAAACGGCGGCCACGCCGCTCCCGACGCGCCGCGCGCGTGCGATGGCCATTCTGCACGCCGACCGCCGGGCGTTAACCCTTGGCGCGACACCGTGGCCCGATTGGAGCGCCGACCGCGGACTGCCGGGCACTTACGTTCCCGTCGGCGCACCACTTGCGAGCGTTTTCGCGGATGCGGAAACGGCGGATGAGGCGCAGCGTCTCGCCCTGGCGCGCTTGGCGGAACTCGAAGACCTGCTATACGAACACGCAAAATCCTGACGCCACCGGAGTTCTCCACCCGATGCAAAGTGCAAAACAGCCCAGCGTTTCGGCGCGTGCCGCCAAGCTCGTCGATGCCATCGTCGCCGACGCCGATGCTCTCCGCATCTCCGTTACGACCGGCAGTCACGGCGAACGCATCATCGACATGGGCGCCAATGTCGTCGGCGGACTCGAAGCCGGACGCCGCCTTGGCGAAGTCTGCATGGGCGGCCTTGGCACCGTCGCGTTTACGCAGTCGTCGGGCCTGACGAACTGGCCGCTCGGCGTCGTCGTCAGCTCCAATCACCCGGTCATCGCCTGCCTCGCCAGCCAATACGCCGGTTGGACCATCACCGACGAAGCGTCCGGCTTCTTTGCGCTCGGCTCCGGTCCGGCGCGCGCGCTGTCACGCGTCGAAGACCTCTACAAGGAACTCGGCTACACCGACAGCAACGCCCAGACCGCGCTGGTGATCGAAGGCGACAAGGCTCCGCCCCCGGCCGTTATCGAGAATATCTCGAAACACTGCGGCATCGATTCAAAAGGCTTGTCGATCCTCTACGCCACGACGTGGAGCCTCGCGGGCACCGTCCAGATCGCGGCGCGCGTGTTGGAAGTCGCAATCCACAAGGCGCACGCCCTGCACTTCCCTCTGGAGAACATTCTCGACGGCACCGGCACGACGCCGATCGCACCGCCAGTCCCGGATTTCGTCAAGGCGATGGGACGGACGAACGACGCCATCATCTACGCCGGCCGCATCCACCTGTTCGTGAAAGGCCCCGACAGCGATGCGAAGCGGCTGGCCGAAGGTTTGCCATCGAATACCGTTTCCGCTTACGGCAAGCCGTTCGCCGAGATTTTCGCCGACGTCAAAGGCGACTTCTACAAAATCGATCCGATGCTGTTCTCACCCGCCGAGGTGATCGTCTCGAACGTCGAGACCGGCAGCTCCTTCCACGCGGGCAAACTGGCGCCGGAGATCGTCGATGCGAGCTTCCGGTGAGGCGTCAGCCACGCCACATCTAAAACAGGGCACAGGGCTGCACCTCGCGCTCCTGATCGAAGAAGGACGCGGCGAATGGCATGCGCGCCGCATTGTCCGTTCGCTTGAGGAGATGGGCGCGCGCGTCACCGTCTCGTCGCTTCCGCATTGCGCCTTCGACACCTCGCTCGAATCCGGCATCGACATTCCAGGTTTCGACGGCGCGCTTCCGGACGGCGTGTTCGTCCGTTCCATCTCCGCCGGAACCCTCGAACAGATCACCTTTCGTTTAGGCCTGCTGCACGCGCTGCGTGAAAGCGGTGTCCGTGTGTGGAACGATGCTCGCGCCATCGAACGCTGCGTCGACAAATCCCAGACGACATTCCTTCTCCACAAGAACGGCGTCGCCACCCCGCGAACGCGCGTCTGCGAAACGCTCGAACATGCGCGCGAGTACACCGAAAATCTCGATCGTCAGCTTGTTATGAAGCCGCTCTTCGGCAGTCAGGGCAAAGGCATCGCCCTGGCCGCATCACAAAGCGAGCTTCCAGCACCTGAAGCTGTCGATCAGATGTACTACATGCAGGATTACATCGCACCGAAGGACGGCGTCTTCGAAGACTGGCGCGTGCTTGCGACCCGCCACCGCGTCGTCGCTGCCATGACCCGCCGTGGCACCAACTGGGTGACCAACATCCACCAGGGCGGTAAAGCCCGCGCCCATAGTCCCGATGCCGAGATGACGGAAATCTCGATGGCCGCGATGCGCGCCGTCGATGCCGATTACGCCGGCATCGATCTGATCCGCACCGCTGACGGTGAATTGCAGGTTCTCGAAGTCAATTCGAACCCGGCGTGGCGCGGCTTGCAGGGCGTTGCCGACGTCAACATCGCCTGGGCCATTGCCGAAGATTTTCTGCGCACCGTCATCGCCCACCGCGCCGGCCTCGGCATCGGAGCGCCCGTCGCACTCGCAGCCGTGTCATGACGGCGCCGCTCGCGCCAGATCGGATCGCGGCCGCATTTTTCGCGGCCTGCCACACCGAACTCGATGCGCTGAAACCCGGCAACGTGCATCGCCATGCCGCCGGTCACGGAATGGAAGTGGCGCACTTCGAGCGCGCCGCCGCGGCAGCCGCAGCACCGATCGCCGATCCGGCCATCAGCGTCGGTCAGCGCATCTTGCGGGCCACCGAAGCCAGCGTCGCCGCGACCGGTCTCAACACCAATCTCGGCATCGTGCTGTTGTGCGCGCCGCTCGCCAAGGCGGCGAATGAAACGACCCTCGGGATCGGCCTGCGCCGCCGGCTCGACATGATCCTGTCGGCGCTCGATGAAAGCGATGCACGCGACGCCTTCGCGGCCATCCGCCTCGCCAATCCCGCCGGCCTCGGCAAGGTCGAAGCCGGCGATGTCCGCGACGATACCGCGCCCATGACGCTGATCGCCGCGATGCGGCTCGCCGCCGAACGCGATAGAATAGCCAACGCCTATGTCACAGCATACGCAGACATTTTTGATTTCGCGTTGCCTGTGCTCAACGACGCGCGATCCTCGACCTCCGACCCTCTCCTGCCGGTGACGACGCTCCACATGGCGCTTCTCGCCGAGTTCCCCGACACCCACATCATCCGCAAGCATGGCGCTGCTGCCGCCGAGGCTGTGCGGCAAGAAGCGCGCGCGCGACACGCGCTATGGGCGCCTGTTGCATCTGCGAAATCGATTCGTGCCCTCGTCGAATTCGACACAAATCTGAAATCAAAGGGGTTGAACCCCGGAACGACCGCCGATTTCGTCGTCGCGACGCTCTTTGCCGCGGCCCTTATCGAGCGGAAACATTCGTGAACGTCCCAAAGCTCCTACTTAAGGGCTTGTCTCGCGCGTTCACCTGAGGCTAATACAGGCTCCGTGTCCGTAAAGATCACGGGCCTATCCATTGTGTTGACGCTGGTACTCATGACACCTGGGCGCCGACGTGGATATTCATCGCCAGAGCAGTACAGCGACGCCTCGGCATCTGGCGAGGAGCGTTGGTGCTCGTATCGTTTCATTCGTGGGAGGAACCCCCCTAATGGCCAAAATCAATAAAGTCATGATCGGCGAGTCGCTCGTCGGCGACGGCAACGAAGTCGCTCACATCGACCTGATCATCGGACCGCGCGGCTCGGCTGCCGAAACGGCGTTCTGCAACGCTCTGACGAACAACAAGGACGGCTTCACCACCCTCCTCGCCGTCATCGCGCCGAACCTCGCCTGCAAGCCGAACACGATCCTTTACAACAAGGTCACGATCAAGGACGCCCGCCAGGCCGTTCAGATGTTCGGACCGGCTCAGTACGGCGTTGCAAAGGCCGTTCAGGACTCGGTTGCTGAAGGCGTCATCCCGGCTGCTGAAGCTGATGATCTCTACATCTGCGTTGGCGTGTTCATCCACTGGGAAGCTGCCGACGACGCGAAGATCCAGGACTACAACTATCGCGCCGTGAAGGAATCGATCGCGCGCGCTGTTGCTGGCAAGCCGACGGCTGCCGAAGCAACCGCTCAGCGTAACTCGGCTCAGCATCCGTTCGCTGCCAAGTCTTGAAGCGGAAACCGTCCTCAGCAGGTCGATAACGATAAAAATTCCGCCCCTCCCATGAAGGGGGGTCTGCTGCAGCGATTGGGTAGACTGCTCTCAGGCCGTTACAGCGGTTAAGACAAAGGGCCGGAGCCGCATCATGATCGCGGTTCCAGGTTCACTAGAGTGGCTGCCGCTTTGACCATTATCGGCCGGCGATCTCTTTGAGGTCGCCGGCCGAAACTTTTTGCGCATGCAGAAGCGACGCGACGAGAACGCCGGCGGCGCCCGTTCGCTTGACGCGGTCGAGATCGGCACGATCGCGGATGCCGCCAGCCGCGTAGACGCGCCGTTGACCGGCACGCCCCACGATGTCTTCCAGCAGTTCGACATTGGGACCATTGGCGCTTCCAATGCGATCGAGCGTCATGACGATCACGCGCGACGGCCACAACGACGTGTCCGCCAGCAGCGCATCCGGCCCCATGAACTCTCCTCCGCGGAAGTCCAGCGATAGCACCGTGCGCGACAGGCCTTCGGACGCGATATCTTTCCAGTCGCGGACCGACTCGAGGCTTTCCGTCCCGACAACGAGCGTCACGACCGGCGCCGCCAGCACCGCACGCGCCGCGCTGCGCGAGCCGCTGCCCGCATCCATCCAGATTTCAGCGTGCGAGAGCACCTGACTCAGGGCCGGAACGAGATGCGTATTGCGTCCACGCCCCTCGATGCCATCGAGATCGGCGACGTAGTATCTTCGGAACGGAAACAGCGTCTTGAGACCGAGCGCGACATCGGCGGGCTCGGGCGTCGGCGCCAGCGGCGTCTCGATGGGACGATACATCGAACGTTTGCCTTCGACGGCGCGGACGACTTTGCCGCGCGCCACATCGATAACCGGAATTATGTCCACGGCTTGCCTCCTCGTTCATTGAGTGTATCACGAGGCGGAGTGGTGAGGTGAAGACGCGATGACGATTGTCGCCGGATATGACGTAGGTGGCGCACATCTGAAAATTGCGCGCGTCGAGAACGGAACGCTAACCGCCGTTCGCCAGCTGCCCTGTCCCTTGTGGCAAGGCCTCGACCAGCTCGATGCGGCGCTGACGGAGGCCGAAAGCGTGACCGGCGAAGCCACGGTTCATGCCATCACGATGACGGCGGAGCTGACGGAAATCTTCGACAGCCGCGAAACCGGCGTCATCGCCCTGCTTGAAAAGCTGCGTGCGCGCCTTCGGGGCGAGATGCGGATTTTTGTCGGCCTCAAAGGCTTTGCGGATGTGCAGACGGCACGCGGCGATCCGCTGTCCGTCGCCTCGGCGAATTTTCTCGCGACCGCCCATGTGGTCGCCGCACGGCGTCCGCAAGCATTGCTGATCGACATGGGATCGACGACGACGGACATTCTCGCATGTGATCGTCCGCAAGGCCTGAGTGACGCCGAACGCCTGCAAACGGGCGAACTCGTTTATACGGGACTGACGCGCACGCCCGTGGCATCCATCGCGACGCGCTGCCCCCTCGCGGGGCAATGGCAGGGATTGGCGCGAGACGCCTTTGCCACGATGGGCGACGTCCGCCGCATCCTCGGCACGCTGCCCGCGGACGTCGATCATCACGCGACCGCCGACGGCAAGGGGAAATCCGTGCCCGAAAGTCTCGCACGGTTCGCGCGCGGATTCGGACGCGATGCCGACATGCGCCACCTGCCGACGTGGCAAGCCTCGGCCGCCTACGTTTGCGAACGCCAGTTGCGCGCGATTCATGACGGCGTGCTGCAAGTCCTGTCCCGGCCCGGTTTGGAGATTTCATCCGTCGTCACGGCCGGGATCGGAGCCGAGGCCGCCGAAGCGATCGCCGTCCGCCTCAATCAACCCGCCGTCGATTTTGGATCACTGATCGAAGCCCCCGCCGAACATCGGCTCTGGGCGACGCGCTGCGCTCCCGCCGTTTCGGTGGCGTTGCTGCAGCCGACGCAATAACGCGAAAAAAATCGGCCGCAATATTGAAATCGCGGCCGACCTGAATTCAGCAAATCTGAATCGCGTTACCGATTAATCGTGCTCGCGTTCCAGATCCACGATGTCGAATGTCCCGGCTTCGAGCTTCATGTCGTAGCGATGGCCGTTCTCACGACGCGCGTCATAGACTTTCCAGTAGCCGTGATCCCAGCGGATGCGGCGCCAGTCGATAAAGCCCATGCGGTGCAACCGTTCGGTGACAACGCCCGGATCGTCCCGCATCTCCCGATGATCGGCAAGAACCGGCGTTGCC
>DATLJG010000183.1:0-2656 GCA_035538995.1 Hyphomicrobium sp.
TCAGTCCTTTCCGCGAGGGAGGGACCATTCTCAAGTAATGCGTTTCAAAAGACTGTTCTGCCGGGATTTGAGCGTCCACGGTCGAAGGGTCTTTCATATTGCGTCCGGTATCGGACGACGAAGAGCCGGAGAAGCCGCTTCTCCGGCTCTTTTGCTTTTCGAGAGACCTTAGAGCCAGGTCATCGTGCCATCGCGCAGTACGAGAATTCTGTCCTGTGGCGCTTCAAGAAATGGAATCTGGTTTGTGGCGATCCCCAAAAGGGCGCCGCGCGCAACACGGCTGACGCCGCCATGAGTCACAACGACCGTGTCTCGTTGCACGCCTTGCAGCCAGGCCGCGATGCGCTGCTGCAGGTCGGAATAGCTTTCGCCGTCAATGGGGCGCCATCCGAACGGATCTGAGGCTTTGGCGGCGACGCCCGTTGGGTCCCTTTGCGGAAGTTCGGAGGACAGTTGGCCCTCCCAGTGGCCGTAGCTCAGTTCAACGAGACTGGCATCGGTCCGGTAGCTGCCCGTTTCAAGCCCGAGCACGGCCTGCATGATCTGCATCGTTTCGACGGCGCGAACCAGTGGGCTCGAAACGAAATCGGAGACGGCAAGCGCCGGCATGAGGGACTTCAGAACCTCGCCCTGGCGGCGGGCTTGAGCGCGGCCGGTTTCGTTCAGCGGAATATCGCGCTGCCCTTGATAGCGCGCGTCTCTATTCCAGTCCGTTTCGCCATGCCGGATAAGGTAGAGCGTCAGACCCGGCTTCAGGCTCGCGGTCGCCGCCCTCTCGATCACGCGCCATCGCTCTTCACGACAGTGATGTCGGGAGCGTCCTCGTTTTTCATGCCCTGGACATGATAGCCACTATCGACGTGATGGATTTCACCGGTCACGCCGCGCGACAAATCAGAGAGGAAATAGAGGCCCGAATTGCCGACGTCCTCAATCGTGACGTTGCGGCGGAGGGCGGAATTGTATTCGTTCCAGCGCAGAATATAGCGGAAATCAGCGATGCCTGCCGCGGCGAGCGTTTTGATCGGTCCGGCGGAGATGGCGTTGACGCGAATGCCATTGCGGCCGAGGTCGGCGGCGAGATAACGCACGCTGGCTTCGAGCGCGGCTTTGGCGATGCCCATGACGTTGTAATGCGGCATGACCTTTTCGGCGCCGTAGTAGGTCAGCGTCAAAAGCGAGCCGCCGTCGGTCATCAGCTTCTCGGCGCGCTTGGCGAGCGCCGTGAAGGAGTAGCAAGAGATCAGCATGCTCTGCGTGAAGTTCTTTTCGGTCGTGTCGACGTAACGGCCATCGAGTTCGTTCTTGTCGGAGAAGGCGATGGCATGGACGAGGAAGTCGAGCCCGCCCCAGGTCTTCTCCAGAGTTTCGAACACCGCGTCCATCGAGGCTGCGTCGGTGACATCGCACGGCAGAACGAGCTTCGATCCGAGTTCGGCGGCCAGCGGCTCGACGCGCTTCTTCAGGGCGTCGCCCTGGTACGTGAGAGCGATCTCGGCGCCTTGAGCGGCGCAGGCTTTGGCGATGCCCCAGGCGATCGACCGATTGTTGGCGACTCCCATAATCAGGCCGCGTTTTCCGGCCATCAACTGGCCCGCGGTTGCGGACATGTTCGCCTCTGACCCCGCCATGGGCTCAATTCCTTAATTCAGTTTTCTGATGGGTGTGAGCAGCGCGGGCATCCTACACAATTGGATTTGCTGGTCCAGATGGCCGGGAGGCCGGAATGCGCGGCCATTGGCCCCGAGGCGGGCGGGTCCGCGACCCGCACGGCGCCTGAAAATGTGCCGCAGTATGCCTCAAAGCAAAGAATTTTTACCTTCTTAGTGCGCCGGAACAGCGGCCGGCTGCCCAGAGACCTTCGGACGCTCGGAAGCGGCGATGCGTCCATCGTCTATGGTGACGATCCGGTCGGCGTATTGCAGCGTCCGGTGATCGTGCGTCACCGCGAGAACGGCGCGGCGCGTGTCCTGGGCGACCTTGGCCAACAATTCCATGACGGCCATGCCGTTTTTCCCGTCGAGCGCCGCCGTCGGCTCATCGGCGAGAATGACGGAGGGCGATCCGGCGAGTGCGCGGGCAATCGAGACGCGCTGCTTCTCGCCGCCCGACATTTTCGAAGGCATGGCATTGATGCGATGCCCGAGGCCGACGGCCTCAAGCGCTTCGGCAGCGTGGTCGTATGCGTCCGGGCCGCTCAGGTCGCGGAGATCGAGCGCCAGCATGACGTTCTCGACGGCGGTCAGCGTCGGTACCAGATTGTAAGACTGGAACACGAAGCCGACGTGTTTGCGCCGCAGATGGGCCAACTCCTCGGAATTCATTTCGTGGGTCTTGTAGCCCGAGAGGCTCAAGCGGCCTTCGGTTGGGGACAGGATGCAGCCGAGGATCGAGAGCAGCGTCGTCTTACCGGAGCCGGACGGACCCATCAGCAGGGTCAACTCGCCGGTGTGAAGCTGCATGTCGATGCCCTTGAGCACCTGGACCTCGTTAGGGGCGGAGCCCAGCACCTTCACGATGCCGTGGGCTTCGAGGATGACCTTGCTGTTTGTTGGCGTGGACATGTCGGTCTCCAGAGTTAGCGGCTGAATACGACGGCCGGGTCGATCCGGACGACTTTGACGATGGCGCTGGTGGCAGCGAAAACGCACATTCC
>DATLJG010000184.1:0-8205 GCA_035538995.1 Hyphomicrobium sp.
CGTCCTGGGGTTGACATAAACTGATCATGCAGCTATTAGGTGGCATCAAAATTATAATCAAGAAAGTCAACCGGGGCTTTCAAATCCATTTCGGATCAACTGGCGGCGAGTGAGTCGTCTATACACACAGCGGAGGGCTACCGTGAGAAACAACGGAGCAGCCACGCGGTTCTGTAACGACGACGTAGGACCGACGGCTTTTCAACATGTCACCATCATTGGTGCCGGTGCCTGGGGCACGGCGCTAGCCATCACGGCTCAACGGGCCGGGCGCAATGTCGTCCTTTGGGCCCGCGAGAAATCGGTCGTCGAGGCCGTTGCCGACACCCGGTGCAATCCATTTTTGCCGTCAGCAGAACTGGCGGATGGCATCGTCGTCACAGATAACCTGAAGCAGGCGCTGGAGCGGTCCGAGCTGGTCGTGCTCGTCGTTCCCTCGCAGCACTTGCGTACAATGGCGCGCAAGGTCGAGCAGCATCTGGCCGAGGGCACCCCGGTCGTCATCTGCAGCAAGGGCGTGGAAGCCGGCACGGGACTATTGATGAGCGAGGTTGTCGCCGATGAGATGAGCGACCGCCCATTGGCCGTCCTATCCGGACCGACCTTCGCCGCAGAAGTCGCGGAAGATCAACCGACGGCAGCGACGGTCGCAGCGCCTCTCGCAGGCAACCGCAACTTCGGCCCGGACCATCTTGCGTCTCGCGTCGCGGTGACGTTCGCCACGCAAACGTTCCGGCCCTATCTTTCCGACGACGTAACCGGTGTCGAAATCGGAGGCGCGGTCAAGAACGTGCTCGCCATCGCCTGCGGTATTGCCGCCGGTCGCGGCATGGGCGCCAACACGCGCGCCGCAATCGTAACACGCGGACTCGCCGAGACCATCAGACTGGGCCGTGCTCTCGGTGCCAGAGCCGACACGCTCTCCGGCTTGGCGGGCGCGGGCGATCTCATGCTCACCTGCTCAAGCGAAAAGTCGCGCAATTTCTCGTTTGGTAAAGCCATCGGCGAGGGACAACGTCCGGAGATCCGCGCCGACGGTCCGGTCGTCGAAGGCGCGGCGAATGCGCGTTCCGTAATCCAACTCGCGGCAACGGTCGGCATCGAGATGCCGATCTGCACGGCGATCGAAGCGGTTCTTCGCGGCCATCCGGTGGAGCAAGCGATCCAAAGCCTGATGACGTCCGACCTTCGCGCCGAACCCTATACGCACGAAAATGCGACGCGCATTCCCCACCCCGCTCGCGGGAGTATAGAGGAGACCGTGCCCGCATGACGACGGCGAAGCTGGTTCTCGCCACCGATCTCGACGGCACGTTTCTCGGAGGATCGAAGGATGATCGCACCGCGCTCTATACGAGCCTGAAGGCGCGCGACGACGTGGTCCTGATCTTCGTGACGGGCCGGGATATCGATTTCATCGCTGAGCTTATCGCAACGCCCGGCATGCCGCGTCCGCATTACATTGTCGGCGACGTCGGCACGTCGATCTACGATGGCGAACGTCTTGAGCCTGTCCGCGAGCTGGAAGCCTCGATCGCCACGCAGTGGAATGGGTCCAATGCGCGCGTTATGCAGATGCTCGATGGCGATCCCGGTCTCAAACTTCAGGATACGCCATTCCGCCATCGTGTGAGCTACGACTACGAGCCAGCGGCTCTTTCACAGCACAGCATCGAAAAAGTTGAAGCCGCCGGCTTCGATTGCCTGCTCTCGGCCGATCGATTTTTTGATGTTCTGCCCAAGGGCGTCTCAAAGGGTCCGACGCTGATCAAACTCGTCGAGACACTCGGATTTGATCGCCAAAGCGTGCTCGTTGCCGGCGACACCATGAACGACCTGTCGTTGTTCCAAACCGGGTTCAAGGGTGTGGCCGTTGGCAATTCCGAACCGCGTCTCAGGGCAGCGGTGCGCGCCATGCCGAATGTCTACTGCAGCCCATTGCCCGGAACCGCCGGCATCTCAGACGCCATCAATCGCTTCAAGTTCAATGGAGGATCGAAGTCATGAGAAAATCATCTTTGGTCATCGTTTATCACCGCCAGCCGAACGAAGAAGTCGTTATCGATGGGCGCGTCGTTTATCGAACGCATCGCAGCCCGAACGGCATCGTTCCAACGCTGAAGAGCTTCTTCCACCGCTTGCCGCCCGAGGCGGGTGCCTGGGTCGCATGGAAGACCTATGATCCCGAGAAGGGCGCCGATTTCGACCGCGTCATTCACGTTGATGACCCGAACGGCGGCTATGTCGTCTCGCGCCTGCCCTTGACCGCCGAACAGGTGGAGAGCTTCTATCATGTCACATCCAAAGAGGCGTTGTGGCCCATCCTTCACTCCTTCCCGCGCCTATTCCAATACGACAACGTCGATTGGAAAGTGTTTCAGGAGGTCAATCGGTTGTTCGCCGAGGCCGCCGCTGAGCAAGTCGAAGACGACGGATTGGTTTGGGTCCACGATTACAATCTGTGGCTCGTGCCCGCCTATCTGCGCCGCATCAAACCGAATGTGCGCATCGCATTCTTTCACCACACGCCATTCCCCGGTCCCGACGTTTTCAACGTCCTTCCTTGGCGGCGGGAGATCGTCGATAGTCTGCTCGATTGCGATCTGGTCGGCTTTCATATTCCCCGCTATGCCAAGAACTTCGCTGATGTCGCCCGCGCCCTCAACCGCGCCGAGGTCGAAGCGACCGAGCCTGTCGAAGAAGGGCTTTCACCTACCGGCACCGCGCTATCCGAACCCAACGTGCCGACCGCCATCCTCACGGACAAGCGTTCCGTCCACATCAGCGTCGCGCCGGTCGGAACGAATCCCGACCTCGTTCAGAGCTACGTGAGTTCCGATGAAAGCCAGGTGCTGCAACGCCAGCTCCTCGACGAACTCGGCCGGCGCAGGCTGCTGATCACCGTCGGCCGCACCGACTACACCAAGGGCATGGTCGAGTGCCTCTACGCATTCGAGCGTCTGCTTGAGCGTCGCCCCGAGCTGATCGGCGAAATCAAGATGCTCGTCACCTCGGTGCGGGCCGCCTCAACGATGAAAGTCTACGAGGAGACGCAGAAAGAAATCGAGGCATTGGTTGGCCGCATCAACGGCCGGTTCTCGAAGCTCGATTGGACACCGGTCGTGTTGTTCTCCAACGCGATACCGTTCGAACGCCTCGTCGCCTATTTCCGCATTGCCGACGTCTGCTTGACGACTCCGCTGCGCGATGGGCTAAATCTGGTGGCGAAGGAGTACGTCGCGGCGAAGCAAGGATTGCCCGGTGCGCTCATTCTTTCGGAATTCGCCGGTTGTGCCGTGGAGCTGCCGCAGGCCGTGCTGACAAACCCATATTCCAATCTGGCGATGGACCGCGCCCTTGATGAGGCAATCGATATGCCAGCGGACGAAGCGCGTGCGCGCATGGGGGAAATGAACAAAGTCGTACGTCATTACGACTTGGAACGCTGGGCCGGACAGGTCGCGAGCCACTTCGAAGGAATCACCGCCGCTTCCCGCAGTGGGAAGAATGCGCCGGCGGCGCTATGCGGACTCTAGCCGCCCGATTTGGACTGGCGCTCGGATTGCTGCTCGGAATTGGGCAGTCTCCGGTCAGGGCGGCGACGATCTCCATTGCCTGCGGCGCGCTTGGCGTCGAACTGAAGCTGTGCACGCAAGCCACTGAAGCCTGGTCGCGCCAGACCGGGAACACCGTCAAGATCATCACCACTCCGAACTCGTCAACGAGCCGCCTGTCGCTCTATTTACAGATGCTGGCTTCGGGAGCCGACGACATCGACGTGCTGCAAATCGACGTCGTGTGGGCCGGCATTCTCGCCAGCCATCTGGCCGACCTGCATCCCTATGTCGGAAACGCGACCGAAGCGTACTTTCCCGCGCTGATCGAGAATGACACGATTGGCGGCCGCCTCGTGGCGCTGCCCTGGTGGACGGACGTCGGCGTGCTCTACTACCGCCAGGATCTATTACAGAAGTACGGCGTTGCTCCGCCCCGCACGTGGCAAGAGATGACCGCCATTGCCGGCACCATTCAGAATGCCGAGCGCAAGGCCGGAAACCAGCGCCTCTGGGGTTTTGTTTTTCAAGGCAAGGCCTACGAAGGATTGACCTGCAATGCGCTAGAGTGGATCAGCTCCTTCGGCGGCGGCACAATCGTCAATGCCGACGGCAAGATCACCGTCAACAATCCCCACACTGTCGCCGCGCTAGCTCTGGCCGGAAGCTGGATTGGCAACATCTCTCCGGTGGGTGTTTTGAACTACGATGAAGAAGCTGCGCGCGGCGTTTTTCAAACCGGCAACGCCATCTTCATGCGAAATTGGCCCTACGCTTATTCATTGGCGCAAAGCCCTGATAGCCCCGTGCGCGGTAAAGTTGGCGTCATGCCGTTGCCGAGCGGCGGTCCCGACGGAAAATCGACGGGCACGTTGGGTGGCTGGCAATTGGCCGTATCCCGTTACTCCAAGCATCCGAAGGAAGCCGCCGACCTGATCCTGTTTCTCGCTAGCGCGCAGCAACAAAAGAAGCGGGCCATCGAGGCATCGTACAATCCAACGCTACCGGCGCTCTACGAAGACCCGGAGATCCTTGCCGCCAATCCCTTCCTGGCCGATTTGCTCGAACCCTTGCGCAAAGCCGTCGCCCGGCCATCGCGCATCGCTGGGCCGCACTACAACCGCCTGTCGAACGATGTTTGGCGTGCCGCGCATGACGTGCTCACTGGCGCGCCGCCGGACAAGCGTGTTGATGAATTGGCGAACGATCTCGACAGGCTAAAATACCGCGCGGGCTGGCAATGAACAAACAACGCTCCATGCGCTCCGAGCGAACACGCGCAGCTTGGCTGTTCCTGACGCCGATGCTTGTGATCCTTGTGATCGTTGCACTCTGGCCGTTGGCGCGGACGCTCTACTTCAGCCTGACCAACGCGACGTTGGTCGATATGAGCCACTATCGCATCGTCGGGCTGTCCAACTATCTCGCCTACGACAACGGCCGCTGGTACGGCATTCTGAGCGATCCGCAATGGCATACAGCCCTTCGCAACACCTTCGTTTTCGCGATTGTATCGGTGACGCTGGAAACAATTCTCGGCGTGCTGATTGCCGTGCTGCTCAATACGCGCTTTCCGGGTCGCGGCCTGATGCGCGCCGCCATGCTGGTGCCCTGGGCCATTCCGACGGTTGTTTCGGCAAAAATGTGGAGCTGGATGCTCAACGACCAGTTTGGCGTCATCAACGATATGCTGATGAAGCTTGGCGTCATCTCGGAACCGGTCGCGTGGCTGGCGGACCCGTCCCTGTCGATGGCATCGGTCATCATGGTCGACGTTTGGAAGACGACGCCGTTTATCGCTCTGCTGGCGTTGGCCGCCTTACAGATGGTGCCAAAAGATTGTTACGAGGCGGCGCGGATCGACGGCATCCACCCGGTCAGAGTGTTCTTCCAGGTCACGCTTCCGTTGATTGCTCCGGCTCTCGCCGTCGCCGTCATTTTCCGTCTGCTCGACGCCATGCGGATGTTCGACCTCGTCTACATCATGACGGGCGCCACCGACACGACAATGACGCTATCGGTTTTCGCGCAACGCGAACTCGTCGGCTTCCAAGACGTCGGTTACGGCTCCGCGGCGTCGATGCTGGTCTTTTTCATCATTGCTTTGCTCACCGCCATTTACGTCATGGCCATGCGGCTCGATCTGGGAGCCCGTCAACGATGACGCGCTTTCTCAAAAACGCCGCTCTTGCTTTCGCCTGTCTTGTGCTGGCGTTCTTTCTGCTGTTCCCGCTTTATTATGCGGTGCTGACCTCGTTCGAATCCGGCTCGGAGCTGTTCAAAGTCTCTTATTGGCCGACCCACATCGACCTGACGAGTTATTCGCGCGTCTGGACCGAACAGCACTTCGCTCGCAACATTCTGAACTCAGTGATCGTCGCCGCGTCTGTCGTCGCGTTGTCGTTAGGACTCGCCCTCGCCGCTGCCTACGCGTTCGGCCGTATTCACTTCGCCGGGCGCAAAACGCTGCTCTACACAATTCTGGCGATTTCGATGTTCCCGCAGGTCGCGGTATTATCCGGTCTGTTCGAGGTCATACGGATCTTCGGTCTCTATAATAATCTCGCCAGCCTCGTCTTCTCCTACATGATCTTCACGCTGCCATTCACGGTCTGGGTGCTCACCACCTTCATGCGAGATCTGCCCGTCGAGCTTGAAGAAGCGGCAATCATGGACGGGTTGGGGCCGGTCGGAATCGTCACGCACATTTTCCTGCCGCTCATGGCGCCGGCCATGGTGGCGACCGGTCTCCTCGCGTTTATCGCAGCCTGGAACGAATTCCTGTTCGCGCTGACCTTCACGTTGTCGGACGAACAGCGAACGGTACCGGTCGCCATCGCCCTGATAACCGGCGCCAGCGAATATGAGCTGCCGTGGGGAAACATCATGGCCGCTTCCGTCATCGTGACTGTGCCACTCGTTATTCTCGTATTGATTTTTCAACGGCGTCTTGTAGCTGGCCTGACGGCCGGTGCGGTGAAGGGGTAAGGGGATGGCAGGCGTACGGCTCGAGCGCGTGAGCAAACGGTTCGGCGAGATCGAGGTGATCCGGGCGATCGATCTTGATATCGCAGACGGCGAGTTCGTCGTATTTGTCGGCCCGTCCGGTTGCGGTAAATCAACGCTCCTCAGATTGATCGCCGGGCTCGAGGAGGTCACGTCCGGCACGATCTACATTGGGGAGAACGACGTCACACGTCTTCCACCCGCCAAACGCGGCGTGTCGATGGTCTTCCAAAGCTACGCGCTCTATCCGCATATGAACGTCTACCGCAACATCGCGTTCGGTTTGCAGGCAGCCGGAACCGCCGCAGCAACCATCGACCAGCGCGTCAAACAGGTCGCGGAGATGTTGCAGATCGACGAGCTTCTGAAGCGGCGTCCGCGCGAACTCTCCGGCGGCCAACGCCAGCGTGTTGCAATCGCCCGCGCGATCGTACGCGAGCCGCAGGTCTTTCTTTTTGACGAACCGCTGTCGAATCTCGACGCAGCGTTGCGCGCCCAGACGCGCCTCGAAATTGCGCGCCTGCATGACGATCTGTCGTCGACGATGATCTACGTCACACACGACCAGCTTGAGGCGATGACGCTCGCCGATCGCATTGTGCTGCTGAACAAGGGACGGATCGAACAAGTCGGCAGTCCCGCTGATCTCTACCATCGCCCGGCGACGAGATTTGCCGCCGAGTTCATGGGCGCGCCGCCGATGAATATTCTGCCGGTGCAATTGAAATCCGGCCAAGCCACTTTGCGCTCAGGCGACCACCTCCCCGTCGCAAGTCAACACCACGGCTCCGCTGATATCGGCGTGCGCCCCGAAAACATCGCACTGGCCACGACCCAGGAACCGGGAACGCTGCGCGCCCGCGTTCTTCATGTCGAAGACCTTGGAGAATCCCGCGTGGTTCAGGCTGCGCTTTCCGACAAAAGTCCGCTGGCGGTTCGCTATCCCGCCGATGCGCCGGTTCCCCGCAAGGGAGAGAGCATTTTCCTCCGGCCCGATCCGACCCGGCTGCATCTTTTCGGGCCGGACGGAATCCGCATTCCGTAAATCCGACGCGTAGAATACATCAGCGTGCGTCGCTTCCACGGCGAGCATTCGAACACGCGGCCCTTCTGCGACCAACGCAAAGCTCGTCAATGTCCGACGACAGAAAATGCGAAGATGGTGAAGCTAATTGCTCACGGATCAACCGCCGCAAAAGTCAATCACGATAAATCGCGATCTCGTGAAAATGCCGATTGACTCCAAACCGGCATGAGATACTTTCCCGCACTGGGAATGGAATCTCCCGTAAAACCGCCCCGATGGCTGATGATTCCTACTGCGTTGATGTCCTCATTCTTCGAGTGAGGCCGCGGTAGGGATATCTTTGTGTGCCTGCCTCGGGGGAGAACTCGTGTCTCTTTCATCAACTCGGAAAGTCGGGGGGATGAAGGAGACAGTTGAGCGGTTGAGCTTTCCACGCTTGCAACCCCTCTCTTCTGAAACTCCTTTCATCCTCCCGGCGACGGCTGAGTGGGCTCAGCTGCGTCGCGTTCAGCGACGCTAGCATATGGAGGAAGTGATGAGGAAGTGGGCATATTCCACGGCCGCCATTGCTCTGCTGGCGTGTACGTCGTCAGCATGGGCCAATGAGGACGTGATCAA
>DATLJG010000185.1:0-14440 GCA_035538995.1 Hyphomicrobium sp.
GCAATATCCGCAGGCTGTTGGCGGGCGAGGAGCCAAGGATCGGTGCGAAGACCTGAGGAACCGGAATTGTTTACGCCGGCGCCGTTGCCAACGGCGGAGCTTTCCGATGTCGAGCGGCTTGCCTGTCTGCGGCTGATCCGATCCGAGAATGTCGGGCCGGTGACGTTTCGAGAACTGATCAATCATTTCGGCGGGGCGCAGAAAGCGCTCGATGCACTACCGGAGCTTTCGCTTCGCGGTGGATCCGGGCGGCCAATCCGGCTTTGCCCCGTAGTGGATGCGGAAAAAGAACTGACGGCGGCATTGCGCGCGGGTTCACGGCCGCTATTCACCATCGAACCGAACTATCCCTCGCTGTTGGCGCGCATCGAAGCGCCGCCGCCGATGCTTTACGTAAAGGGGCGTCTCGAACTTTTGAACAGACCAGCGATCGCGATCGTCGGCTCGCGACAGTGTTCGGCGGCGGGCGTCCAATTGGCTCGCCATTTTGCGCACGATCTGGCCGAGGCGGGATTCGTTATCGTATCGGGCCTGGCGCGCGGCATCGATGGGGCGGCTCACGATGCATCACTGGTGCGCGGCACCGTCGCGGTCGTTGCGGGCGGCATCAACTGGATCTATCCGCCCGAGCATGCCGACTTGCAGCACGCCATCGGACGCGACGGCTGTCTTGTCTCCGAACGGCCTCCGGGTTTTCAGCCGCGCGGCAAGGATTTCCCGAGGCGTAATCGCATCATCGCAGGATTGGCGTTCGGTGTGGTCGTTATTGAGGCGGCGATGCGATCCGGCACATTGGGCACGGTGCGCCACGCCAACGACATGGGCCGGGAGGTGTTCGCCCTGCCGGGTCATCCGCTCGATCCGCGCGCAGCGGGCACCAACGGGCTACTGAAGCAGGGTGCGACGCTGGTTACGGAACCCGGTGAGGTCATCGAAGTGTTGCGTCCGATGCTTGATATCGATGAGCCGCGCGTCGGCTACGATACGTTCCCGGCTGCCTCTCCTGCCAATCGATCGGGAGAGCTGGCTCGGCAGCCTTCGGAGGGCGCGCCGCAGCGGACCTTGCCCGATCACCGTGACAGCGCCGAGGCCATAAACGCAGTTCTGGCGGCTCTCGGCCCAGCGCCCATCGGAATTGATGCGATCACCCGGGCCTCGGGTCTCGATGTGCAAAGCGTGCAGATCGCCCTTTTGGAGCTCGATCTGGCTGGCCGGATCGAGCGCCAGGGGCAAAGCCTCGTCGCGTTGAAAACTGGCCTCTAGGGAGGATTATGCTCACGCCTTGAGCGACTCTGCGATTGGCTCCGCACGGGACTGAGTGATCAAATTCGGTAGCTTGGCGCAGCCTTCCCGTTCGGCCAGCGTCTGAAGCTCGCTCAAAAGATCGGCAAGATATTCAAGCCGCTCCCGCCGCTCGGCGTCTAAAGATCGTAAGTCAGTCTCGGCCTCGGGCAATCCTTCCAGTTTCCTCACGGCGCACCTCATCTAAGCCATGAAAACAACGTTAACCGACTCTCCGCTTGGTTGCAATGTTTGCCAACATCAACCGGAAGTCGTTGTTTCCAGCTATTTGACACCGGTGCGGCGATCAACCATGTTCCCGGCCCGCCACGCGGGCACAGATGTGAACCGCATATACCCGGCCTTACCAGAAGGCCGTCGGTGCAGGAGCGAAAGCGCCACATGAACGTCGTTATCGTCGAATCCGCCGCCAAGGCCAAGACGATCAACAAGTATTTGGGCTCGGGATACAAGGTCATCGCGTCCTACGGACACGTGCGTGACCTCCCGGCGAAAGACGGTTCGGTCGAGCCCGACCATGATTTCGCGATGCACTGGGAGGTTGACGGCAAGTCCCAGAAGATCATGCGTGAGATCGCTGAAGCGGTCAAAAAGGCCGACAAGCTCATTCTGGCGACCGACCCTGATCGCGAGGGCGAGGCCATTTCCTGGCATATCCTGGAAATTCTCAATCATAAGAAAGTGTTGAAGAAGGGCACTGAAATCGAGCGGGTGGCTTTCAACGCCATCACCAAGCAATCGATCCTTGCCGCGCTCAAGGCCCCGCGCCAAATCGACGAACCCCTCGTCGATGCCTATCTCGCGCGCCGGGCGCTCGACTATCTCGTCGGTTTCACGCTCTCGCCCGTTCTCTGGCGCAAGCTCCCCGGGGCGCGCTCGGCCGGCCGCGTGCAGTCGGTAGCGTTGCGGCTCGTCTGCGATCGCGAAGCCGAGATCGAGGCGTTTAAGACCGACGAGTACTGGACGATCGAAGCCCTGCTCTCGACCGCCAAGGGTGAAGACGTCAAATCGCGGCTCGTCGCCATCGATAAGACGACGCTCAAGAAGCTCGACATCAAGGATGAAGCGTCCGCGATGGCGATCAAGACGGCTCTTGATGGCCGCGATTTCGCCGTCACTTCGATCGAGAAAAAAGCCGCCAAGCGCAATCCGTATCCACCATTCACTACTTCGACGCTGCAGATGGATGCGTCGCGCAAGCTCGGCTACTCGGCCAAGCAAACGATGCAGATCGCCCAGCGCCTCTATGAGGGCGTCGATATTGGCGGCGAGACCGTCGGGCTCATTACATATATGCGAACCGACGGCGTGCAGATCGTCCCCGAAGCAGTGAGCCAGATCCGCGACGTGATTTCGGCCGAGTTCGGCAAGAACTACACGCCATTTGCGCGCGAATATAAAACCAAGGCGAAAAACGCCCAGGAAGCCCACGAAGCCATCCGCCCGACCGATCCACGCCGCAAGCCGGATCAGGTCCGCAAATATCTCGCGAAAGATCAGGCGGCACTTTACGACTTGATCTGGAAACGCGCGATCGCCAGCCAGATGGCGCCCGCCGACCTCGAACAGACCGCCGTCGATATTTCGGCCAAAGGCAGCGATGGCAAAACCTATGGTTTGCGCGCCAATGGTTCGGTGCTGATTTTTGACGGGTTTCTCAAAGTCTACGAGGAAGGCCGCGACGACCGCGTTCGCGGAATCGAACGGGGCAAGGATGATCTTTCCGACGATGACGAAGACAATCGCCGCTTGCCGCCGCTCGCCGAGGGCGACCATCTGAAAGACAAGCACGTCAGCGCCGACCAGCATTTCACGCAGCCGCCGCCGCGCTTTTCCGAAGCGACGCTGGTGAAGCGCATGGAGGAGCTGGGTATCGGCCGGCCCTCCACCTATGCTTCGACAATGGCGGTTCTAGTCGATCGCGATTACGTCAGGATCGAGAAGAAGCGGCTGGTCCCGGAAGACAAGGGACGGCTGGTCATCGCCTTCCTCGAGAGCTTCTTCAAGCGCTACGTCGAATATGATTTCACGGCGGAGCTTGAAGAAAAGCTCGACCTCATCTCGAACAACGATCTCGCCTACAAGGACGTGCTGCGCGATTTCTGGCGCCAATTTATTGCGTCCGTCGGCGAGATCAAGGATCTGCGTGTCGGTGACGTTCTCGAAGCGCTGAACGAGATGCTCGGTCCGCACGTCTTTCCCGATAAGGGCGACGGCAGCGATCCACGCCTCTGTCCGAAGTGCGGACAGGGCCGTCTCAGCCTGAAGATTTCGGGCAAGTACGGCGCCTTCATCGGGTGCGGGAACTATCCCGATTGTAATTACACGCGCCAGCTGACGCAGAGCGATAGCGGCGAAGCGGCGCTCGACGGCAAGGTTCTTGGTTATACCGATGACGGAGTCGCGGTGTCGCTGCGCACGGGTCGCTTCGGTCCCTACGTGCAGCTTGGCGAAGGCAACGGCGACGAGAAGCCGAAACGCTCCAGCATCCCGAAAGGCATCGACGCGGCGACGCTCGACTTCGAAAAGGCGCTGCAGCTCCTTTCCTTGCCTCGTGATGTTGGTCTGCATCCGACGGAAGGCGGCATGATCACCGCGGGCCTCGGCCGCTTCGGCCCATTCATTCTGCACGACAACGATGGCGCGAAGACCTACGTCAATCTCGACAGCATCGAAGAGGTGTTCACCGTCGGGCTCAATCGCGCGGTGACGCTGCTCGCTGAGAAGCGCGCGGGCGGCGGCAAGAGCCGCTTTCAGCGCAACGCACCAAAGGTTCTGAAAGCGCTCGGGGAGCATCCAAGAGAAGGCGGTCCCGTGCAGGTTCTCGAAGGCCGCTATGGTCCGTACGTCACGCACAACAAGGTCAACGCGACCGTGCCGCGTGGAAAAGATCCGGCTTCGCTGACCCTCGATGAAGCCGTCGCACTGATTGCCGAGCGCGTCGCAAACGGCGGCGGCAAGAAGACGAAAAAAGCACCGAAGGTCGCCAAGCCCAAGGCGACCAAGGCTGCGAAATCCGATAAAGCCGACGCAGCCGCACCGGCGAAACGTAAGGCGGCGAAGCCGGCAGCAAAGAAATCAGCCTCGGCCAAACCGGCTGCCAAGAAACTCGCAAAGGCCAAAGCCTGAAGCAGAAATCACGAGGCGCGGCGCCGGCAGGCAAGAAGGGCGGCCCGCGTCCGTCCACCGATCGCGGCTTGCCCAGTAAAGAACAGATCCTCGAATTCCTGAATACCGCGCAGGGTAAGGCCGGAAAGCGCGAGATCGCGCGCGCGTTCGGCGTTTCGGGCGGCGCACGCATCGCGTTGAAGCGCCTGCTGACGGAAATGGCAACCGACGGCACGTTGAGCGGCGACAAGAAGCACCTCCGCGAAAAGGGCAAGCTGCCGCCGGTCACGACGATCGAAGTTACCGGACGCGACGAGGATGGCGATCTGATCGCCAAACCTCTGCAATGGAATGACGACGACGGAAAGCGGCCTACGTTGCGCGTTTCGCTTTCGGGCCGCGCCTCCGAGAACGATATCGGCATCGGCGATCGCGTGCTGGCCAAGCTCACGAAATTACCGCGCGGCGGCGGCGCATCCTACGAAGCGACGCCGATCAAGAAGCTGCCGAAAGACAAGCGGCGGCTCCTTGGTATTTTCCGCGCGTCCCAACGCGGCGGTGGAACAATCGAGCCGATCGACCGTAAGGAGCTGAAAAGCTGGCCTGTTCTCCCCGACGACCTTGGCGATGCGAAGAACGGCGATCTGGTCCGCTTCGAACTCGTGCGCCGTGGGCGGTTCGCGACACCGCGCGCGGAGATCGTCGAAAGTCTCGGCAATCCCGACGACCAACGGCAGATTTCGCTGATCGCTATACACGCGCATGGGATTCCCGAAGATTTTCCGGAGAGCGTTTTACAGGAATCCGCAAGCTTGCCGCCGCCCACGATGGATGGCCGCGAAGATCTGCGCGCGCTCCCGCTTCTCACCATCGATCCGGTCGATGCGCGCGATCACGACGATGCGGTTCACGCAGAGCCCGACAGCGATCCGAGGAACGACGGCGGGTTCGTCGTGACGGTGGCGATCGCCGACGTTGCGCATTACATCCGCCCCGGCTCGAAAATCGACCGCGAAGCCCAACTTCGGGGCAACTCTGTCTACTTTCCGGATCGCGTCGTGCCGATGCTGCCGGAAAAAATTTCAAACGATCTCTGTTCGTTGCGGGAACTGGAAGAACGGCCGTGCCTCGCCGTGCGCATGATTTTCGATCGGCACGGCGAGAAGCGGCGTCATACGTTCGTTCGCGCCATGATGCGTTCGGCCGCCAAGCTTTCTTATCAGGAAGCGCAGGCGGCGATCGACGGCGAGCCCTCCGACAAGTGCCAGCCGCTGATGGACACTGCCCTGAAGCCGCTGTGGGCAGCCTACAAGGCGGTTGCCACAGCACGCGACAAGCGCGGGCCGCTCGATCTTGATTTGCCCGAACGCAAGATCATCCTCGACGAAAAGGGCAAGGTCGCACGGGTGGTGACGCCGCAACGCCTCGAAGCGCACCGTCTCATCGAAGAATTCATGATTCAAGCGAACGTCGCGGCGGCTGAAACGCTTGAAGAAAAGCGTTTGCCGCTGGTCTACCGGGTGCACGACGCGCCGAGCCCCGAAAAGCTCAAGGGGCTTCGGGACTTCCTCGAAACGCTCGACATGAAGGTTCCGCACGCCGGGGCCTTGAAGCCGGAAGCGTTCAACAAAGTGCTCGAGCAGGCCAAAGATTTGCCGGTGCCCGATCTCATCAGCGAGGTCATCCTGCGTTCGCAGTCCCAGGCCGAGTATACGCCCAAGAACATCGGCCACTTCGGGCTCAATCTCGTACGCTACGCGCATTTCACGTCGCCCATCCGCCGCTACGCCGACCTCATCGTGCATCGTGCGCTTATCCGGGCGCTCGGTCTCGGACCGGATGGGCTGACGGATGAGGAAATTTCCCGGCTCAGCAGCGTTGCCAAATCGATTTCGGACACTGAGCGGCGCGCCATGGCAGCCGAGCGCGAAACGACCGATCGTCTGATCGCCGCGCATCTCGCCGATCACATCGGCGCAACCTTCCACGCCAGAATCGCGGGCGTGACCCGATCGGGATTGTTCGTGCGCCTCAAAGATACCGGCGCCGATGGATATATCCCCATTTCGAGCCTCGGGGACGATTACTACCATCATGTTGAAGCGGCGCATGCGCTGATCGGAGCCCGCTCCGGCGCCGGGTATCGCCTGGGCGATGCCGTTGAAGTGCGCTTGCTGGAAGCGATCCCATCGGCCGGCGCCCTGCGCTTTGAAATGCTGACGCCGGCGGCCCACGGCAATTTTGGATCATTCAAAAAAGGCACGCGGGGCGTACGCGGAAAAAGGTTCGGCAAGTCCCATCGCCGTCGATAAGGTCGCAGAACAGGCCCTTCATATTGACCCGGGGCTCTAGACATCCCATCACCATGAGCATGTCCGATTTTGCCAAAGAGACAGCGCTCGTGAACAGCTTCCCGCATCGGGATGTCTGGCAGTCGATCAAGCGTGGCTGGCGTCAGAAATGCCCGAATTGTGGCGATGGCGCAATTTACGGGAAATATCTCAAAGTCAACGACCGCTGCCCCAAGTGCGAAACAGAATTGTTTCACCAGCGGGCCGATGACGCTCCGCCCTATTTCGTGATGACGATTACCGCTCACGTCATCGTCGGCGGCATCCTGGTGACCGAGAAACTTTTCTCGCCACCGATTTGGATTGAGCTTGCGGTCTGGCTGCCTATCACCGTCCTGGTGAGCCTGTGGCTCTTGCCGCGCGTGAAGGGCACGCTTATCGGCTATCAGTGGGCGCTGCGCATGCATGGCTTCGGCGATCCGAAGTTCGACAATAGAACGCTGTCCGACTTACCGCCCTCCGAGCCGTCAGAAGTGACGCCTTGACCGCACGGGCACGTGCATGACCGAGCAGCCTTCATCGTGTGCCTCACCCGAAATTCGCGACGCGGCGTGTGTGATCGTCATCGACGCTTCAGCCGAAGCGCCGAAGATGCTGATGGGGCGACGGCACGCGGACCAAGTCTTCCTGCCCGACAAATGGGTCTTCCCAGGCGGTCGCGTCGACAACGGCGACCGAAAGTTGGCGGCGCGCTTCAATGGCGATTTCACGCCGCGTGATCTGGCATCGGATTTGAAGCCGTTTGCTTTGGCGGCCATACGCGAGCTTTGCGAGGAAACGGGCCTCGTAATTGGCGGCATGACGACGGGAGCGGACCCCATCGGCGACGGCTGGGGCGCGTTCGCCGCCACAGGGTATGCGCCGGCTCCAGCCAGCCTCAGCCCGCTGGCCCGGGCGATCACGCCACCCGGCCGCGTCCGCCGTTACGACACGTGGTTCTTCACGGCGCAACGAAGCGCACTGGCCGATGTTCAGGCGATGCCCGATGGCGAACTTCTTGATCTTGATTGGTTTACGCTTGATCGAGCGCGGAAGCTCGATTTACCGAACATCACCCGCCTGGTTCTGGAGGACGTTGCGGCGCGCCTGCATCAAAAGCCCGGAATTGTTGAAAAACTTCCGTTTTATTTCGCTGATGCCTGCGGCTTTCAGCGCACCCTGATCTCATGCTCGCTGGTGCCTACGACACCTTGACACCGGCGTCTTCGCGCGTATGTTGCGGCCTCCGCCGATGGATATGCTTCGGCGTATTTTTTTCCTTTCAAGCGTGACCCATGGCCAAGCCTATCACTCAAAAGATCAAGTTGTTGTCCTCGGCTGGAACAGGATTCTTCTACGTCACGAAGAAGAATCCGCGCACGTCGACCGAAAAGCTTGTCTTCAAGAAATACGATCCCGTCGCGCGCAAGCACGTCGAGTTCAAGGAAACGAAGATCAAGTAAGCCGGCGCCGCGCGTTGGGCGCGGCTCGTTCGCTCATTTGGGACAGATTGTCGAGGGTGTTGCCCTGGTCAGATAGTGGCCAGGGTTAAAAGCAAACTCGGCAGCGGGGTAAATCGTTCCGAGACAGCTTTTTGACCCTGACCACAACCAGGTGAAGTTCAAAGAGGGCGTTGTTCTTCACCCAGCTTCACGATCGACCCTCTGCAACCGTTCGAGGAGGCCACTCTTGTGGTCACTCGGATCGATCCATACCCACTCTCGCGAGCCTATGCGGCGGACCCGCCAGTGTGGGAACTTGAAGCGCCATCGACGCTGTACGCGCCTAAGATGACGTGAAACCTTCGATTTCTCGAATTAATCCCCTGTCAATTGGACCTTTGGTGCCAGATATTGGCTCGGAAAGCAAGAACTGCTTTACCAGTGATAAATAGGCAACGATTCGGGCGTGAGAGCGACGGGACATCGGCAAAACCACGACTTTGCGGGCGGGCTGACGGTGTCTTTCGAGCACAAGTTGCCGTTTACGGTATAGAAGCTGGCCTATCAGGCCGCGTCCGCGACGACCCGGTTGCGGCCATTGCGCTTGGCGATGTAGAGCGCGTTGTCGGCGCGCTTGAACATCGTTTCCGGCGTATCGTCCGGGCCTTCGAGGGTCCCAATACCGACGCTCGCGGTCACGCGGATGCTCTGGTCGTCGCTGATCCCAAATTCCTCGGCGGCTATGCCGGCGCGCAAACGCTCGCCCACCTGATAGGCCCGTTCGATGTCGGTGTCCGGCATGATGATCACGAATTCCTCGCCACCGAGGCGGCAGGCGAGATCGACACCGCGGGTGTTCCGCTTGATCCGCACCGAGAATTCTTTCAGCACGGCATCGCCGGCGTCATGCCCGTAGGTGTCGTTGACGGCTTTGAAATGGTCGATGTCGGCAACCAGCATCGACAGGGGGCGGCCGGTCCGGGCGGCCTCGGCAACGAGGGTCCGCAGGTGCCCCTCCATATACCGCCTGTTATGTAGCCCCGTCAGCGCATCGGTAACCGACAGCTCGACGCTTTCCGCGAGGCGGTGGCGCAAGAAGTCCGAATGCCGTTTGCGCTTGATCTGCGTCTTGACGCGGGCCAGCAGCTCGTGGCGATCGATGGGGCGCATCAGATAGTCGTTCACGCCCATATCGAGCCCGCGCAGCAGGCGTGCCTCGTCCCCGGGTTCGACCAGCATAATGACCGGCAAGTGGCGTGTGCGTTCGAGGGTGCGCACTTGCGAGCACAGTCTCAGCCCGTCAGCGCTCTGCATCGACAGACTGACGACCAGCAGGTCGAAATTGCTTTCGATCAGCTTGTTCAATGCTGCCTGGATATCGCGCTCGGCAAATGCGTCGTTGGTTTTGGACAGCATATCGAGCAGACGCGCCGCCGAGCGCGGGTTGTCATCAACGACAAGAACACGGCCGGAGCGGGCCGAGAGTGCCCGCGCGAATGAGCCATCGTCGGGGATGCCCATATCCTTGCCCGTCGAGGCGCGCATGATCATCTCGTCGTTCAGCATTTTGAGGCGAGCGAGATTTTTGACGCGCGTGACCAGAGCAATATCGTCGACCGGCTTTGTCAGAAAATCGTCAG
Organism: Hyphomicrobium sp.; assembly: GCA_035538995.1. Lineage (GTDB taxonomy): Bacteria > Pseudomonadota > Alphaproteobacteria > Rhizobiales > Hyphomicrobiaceae > Hyphomicrobium_B. The sequence goes on from DATLJG010000185.1 coordinate 9,823, forward strand.
CGCCGCTTTCAAGCCCGAGAATTTTATCGGAAGGCTGATCGAGCGCCGTGACCATGACGACGGGGATGTGATGCGTCGCTTGTCCGGCCTTGATGCGCCGGCACGTTTCAAAGCCATCCATTCCGGGCATCATGACGTCAAGCAGGACAACGTCGACACTTTCGCGTTCGAGCAGGTCGAGCGCCTGCAGGCCGCCGTTCGCCGTCAGCACCTCAAAGTACTCGGCCTGGAGCCGGGCTTCGAGGAGCTTCACATTGGCCAGAATATCGTCGACGACGAGAACGCGGGCTGTCATGGATTTTCAGTCATGGGAATGCGGCAGCTTCTATGATTTCGAAGGCCCGATGAATTTGCGGACAGTCTCGAGAAACCCCACCACCGAAATAGGTTTCGAAAGATAAGCCTCGCATCCACCCGACCTTATGCGCTCCTCGTCGCCCTTCATTGCGAATGCCGTAACAGCGACGATCGGGATGCGGCAAAGTTCATCGTCATCCTTGAGCCATTGCATGACTTCAAGGCCGGAAACCTCCGGGAGCTGGATATCCATCAAAATGAGATCGGGACGATGCTTGCGCGCCAGCTCCATGGCCTCGAAGCCGCTGCGCGTCTGGATCGTCCGATATCCATGAGCTGAAAGAAGATCGTTGAAGAGCTTCATGTTGAGTTCGTTATCCTCAACGATCAAGACGGATTGCAGCGCCGATCGTGGGCCGACCCCGCGCCGCTCGACGTTCGATCCTGCTTCCTGATACGTCATGGCAACCGTCTATGCTCTCCAACGCAGGTTGTGCACCGATTCTCGGCCAGACCACCTATTCACTTTGCCGCCAAAAGCCGTAACCAACAGTTAACGACCTCACGTACAACGGGAATTCCATGGCACAACAAAAGCGAATCGATCGCGATGACGCGGAAACGATCGCGCTACAGGCGTTGGCCTATCTGGCCGACGATCCGCAGCGTCTGACCCGCTTCCTGGCGCTGACCGGCACCGACGCCGGACAGCTCCGCACGCAGGCGGGCGCTCCGGATTTCCATGTTGCGGTCCTCGACTACATTCTGGGCGACGAGAGCTTGCTGCTGACGTTCTGTCAGGAGTCGGGAATTGATCCTGCGGTGGTCGCGCCTGCCCACGCGCTGCTCAGCGGCCAGTGGTGAGCGGCAAGCTGCATCGCGTCGCGCGTGGCGCGATCACGTCGCTTTCGCAGCGTTACACAGCTTAATGGGCGGTTGCTTCCGTGGCCGGGCATTTGCCGGGATCGAGGAAGGTCAATTCCTTCAACTGGCCTTTTATCGAAAATTCGCCGTAGTCAATTTTCAGGTCGCTGGTGACGCCGTTCTCGAAGTAGCGGAACGACAGCTCATAGGCCGGAACCTGGTCTTCCTTATCCTTGCCGGCGTCGAAGTAGCTGATCGACATCGGCCACGAGGCAACGCCCGCGAGCTTGTCAGAGCCGGTGAAGGCCGGGGTCGGCGGTTTGCTGCCGGGTTTGTATTCATTTCCGATGGCGGTGCTGGTCAGGTAATACTTCTCGCCCTTCTCCGATCCGTCATAGAGATTGGCGGTGAACAGCTTGACGCCGTTCTTCGCCGCCTGAACGAGCGTCGAGGCGTGCTGCATCGGAAAATAGATATCGTTCGGCAGCGACACGCGCTTCTTCGCCGGCTTGACGAGATCAACGCCGACGACCGGCGTCGGGCCTTTCGAGCGGGCGGCGTCGCCCTGGCTGGCGTCGGCGAGTTGGTCGTTCTGATACTGCGTGGATGAGAACTTCAGCTTTTTGCCGCTGGCATCTTCCCAGCTCGAATTCCGCAAGTCGCTGAGCGTATTGGTTCCCTCTTGGTTGGTCATCTCGGTGACGAAGCGCATCTTCTGCGTATAGCCATCGCACGCCGACCCGGTGAGTTCGTAGACCATGCGGCCGCTGATGCCCGAGACACCGGAGCCCGCGGTCGAAGCATTCAACGAAAGCTCATAGACGGCGCGGTGGGGAGCGAAATGCACGGGCTCGGCGGCAAGTGCGGGAGCACCGGCAAACACGCCGCAGACCACCGCCATCGCGCTCCACGCACTCACTTCAAACCGATTGATCATCGACGTTCGCTCACTTTTCCCGGCGGCTGTCCAAGTGCACAATCTAATGAGTTAATAAAGGCATTGCAAAGAACTCCTGCCCCGGCCAAAAGCGGGATCGCGTATCCGCAAACCGAGTGAAGTCCATGAAAAATGCCGAACAACGGTTGGTAGAGCTAGGATTGAAACTCCCCGACGCTCCGCAACCCGTCGCGAATTATGTTCCGTACCTGATATCCGGCGATCAACTTTTCATTTCGGGACAGGTTGCAAAGGATGACTCGGGCCGCGTGTTAACCGGACTGCTCGGATCCAACGTATCCGTGGAGGACGCCAAGCTCGCCGCCCGCCAAGCTGCCCTTAGCCTTCTCGCGCAAGCCAAAGCGGCACTCGGCGACCTCGGCCGCGTCGTCCATGTTCTGCGATTGACAGGCTTTGTCGCATCGACGCCGGAATTTTCTGAGCATCCGGCGGTCATCAACGGTGCATCCGATTTGCTTGTTGCGGTTCTCGGCGACGCCGGACGCCACACCCGCTCGGCCGTCGGCGTTGCGAGCCTGCCGCTCGGCACATGCGTGGAAATCGACGCCATTCTGAAATTCCGCTGACGCCATGCTTGACCGTGCCGCCTTTCTGCGTCCGATCGCCCATCGCGGGCTGCATCATGCGAAGCGCGGCATCGTCGAAAACACCGCTCCGGCATTCCTGGCCGCGATCGAAAAGGGTTACGGCATCGAATGCGACGTGCGCCCGGCCGCCGATGGCCTACCGGTCGTATTTCACGACGAAACCCTGAAGCGCCTCGTCGATGGCAGCGGGCCGGTCGCGCGCGTGACGCAACGCCAACTCAAGACGCTCCGGCATCGCATCGGCGGCGCACCGATCCTGACATTCGCCGAACTTCTCGACCTCGTGTCCGGGCGCGTGCCGCTGCTCATCGAGATCAAGAGCGAATGGGAAGCGCCGCAGAAGTCTTTTCTGAAACAGATCGCCGCAACAGCGTCAGCCTATAACGGGCCGATTGCGCTGATGTCATTCGATCCGGCGATCATGACAGGCATCCGATCATTGGCGCCGAACCTGCCGCGCGGAATGATTTCCGGAAATTACGTCGGCAGAGGATGGTGGGGACGAAAGATCACGGCGAAGCGCGCTGCCTCGTTGCGCAATTTTCTCGAATCCGGGCCGGTTGCTCCTGATTTCTATGCCTACGACGTCAACGCCCTGCCGACGCCCGTGACCGAATATGCCCGTGCCGTTCACGGATTGCCGCTCTTTACCTGGACCGTACGCACGGCAAAGCAACGGCGAATTGCGGCGCAATGGGCGGATGCGATGATTTTCGAAGGCTTCGAGCCGTAGCTCGGCGCGCCCACGCCGCCAAATCGACGCGATCCCTTGGACATCGCGCGAAATGATCGCATCTCTCCTTCTGCCGCTATGATCTTTCGGTCCCGAGTTGCATAACACTCGTCCTCCGGTTCAGACTGTCGTCCCATGCCGACATCATCAGACGCCGTTGTGAAGCTCGTAGCATCGATTGACGCAATCGACGCGGCGCAGTGGGACGCTTGCGCAAACCCAACTGACGCAACCTTCAATCCCTTCGTCGCCCATGCGTTTCTGAAAGCGCTGGAAGATTCGCACGCGGTTGGCAGCGGGACCGGCTGGCTGCCCCGCCACCTCGTGATCGAGGACGATCATGGAAACGTCAGCGCGGCGGCACCCGCCTATTTCAAATCGCACAGCCAGGGCGAATATGTTTTCGACCACGGCTGGGCCGACGCCTATGAGCAGGCTGGCGGGCGCTATTATCCGAAATTACAGATTGCTGTTCCTTTCACACCTGTTCCCGGTCCACGGCTGTTGGTGAAGCCCGGTCCGCGCGCGTATGCCGACGAGCAACTGTTGGCCGCCGCGGCGATCGAGGTTGCACGACAAGGTGGGTTGTCGTCCGTCCATCTGACCTTTCTCGCACCCGATACGGCCGAGCGTCTGAGAGCACTTGGGTTCCTGACGCGAACCGGCCAGCAATTTCATTGGCAAAATCGCGGCTACCGTACGTTCGACGATTTTCTTACGACGCTGGCTTCGCGCAAACGCAAGGCCATCCGCAAGGAACGGGAAACGGCTGTCGCAGAGGGTATCGAGATCCGTTGCCTTACGGGCCATGAGATCACCGAGGCATATTGGGATGCGATGTTCACGTTCTACATGGACACCGGCAGCCGGAAATGGGGACGCCCTTATCTCAACCGCGCGTTCTTTTCGGAACTCGGCCGGTCGATGCCGGATCGCTGCCTTCTGGTCATCGCAGAACGTAACGGCCACGCCATCGCCGGGGCGCTGAACCTGATCGGCGGCGATTGCCTCTATGGCCGCTATTGGGGCGCGATCGAACATCATCCATCGCTGCATTTCGAAATTTGCTATTATCAAGCGATCGATTTCGCGATCCGGCACGGATTGGCCCGTGTCGAGGCCGGGGCGCAGGGCGAGCACAAGCTGGCGCGGGGCTATCTGCCCGTCGAAACGTATTCG
>DATLJG010000186.1:0-1818 GCA_035538995.1 Hyphomicrobium sp.
CATTGAAAGACGGCGTTGTCGATTACCGCCAGCTCAATGCGCTGGCGAAGGTTATCCAGTCGAGCATTGTCGTCAGTCCGTCGATCGAGAAATATACGCTCGATCTATGGAAAGCGGTGCGCGATCCGGCAACCGCCGACATTGCCGTTCCCGGCGCGGACATCAACAGGCTCGTCGCCGGCGGCGCAAGCCCTCGCGGCATGAGCTATTTGATACGCGCGGCGCGCGTCTCCGCATGGCTCGCCGCACGCGATATGGTCGTGCCGGAAGACATCCGCGACATCTTCTATGAATGCATGGCGCATCGCATCTTCCTAACGCCCGTCTACGAACTCCGGCGCGAGGAACTTGTTCGCGCGCTAATCGACGACGTCTTTGCGAAGGTGCCCGCACCGTGAGTGAGGAACTCCGAGACGTGGCCTACACCATTCCGTGGAGATCGAGTGGAATTCGCGCCGGCTCACACCGCAGCCATCTTTACGGCGGAGGCGGTCAATTCCGCGATATCGTCCCCCTTCTCTCGCTTCCTGATCCTCGCCGCATCGCCATCCGTGCCTCCGCGAGCGATCCGTTCGAGCGGCTTCTCGTCCGTCGCTATGAGCAACCGAGCGCCATCGACGTCGTCGTTCTCGTCGACGTGTCGGCATCGATGTCATTCAATGGCCGCTGCCGGAAAATCGCCTTGGCCGCCGACTTGGCCCAAGCATTAGCCACATGCGCCGAACGCGCCGGCGATACCTTCGCGCTGCTGCCCTTCGACAAGACTTTGCGGGAAGATTTGCGACTGCAAAAAACCCGTTCCCGAGCCGCTCATGCCGAAGCCATCGACAAATTGCGCAGCCATGTTCCCGACAGCGCCGGCGCACAAGGCATTGCGGAAGCAGCCACGGCTGCCTCTGGCACGCGCAAGCTCGTTTTCCTCATTTCGGATTTCCTCTGGTCCGAAGATGATGCGCGCCTCGCTGGTGAAGCTCTGGCATTTCACGACGTCGTTCCAGTCGAAATCGACGACAGCCTGCAATTGGACGCCTTGCCTGATTGGGGCCTTCTCAATCTTCGCGATCTCGAAACCGGCATACGCCGGCTGGTCGCCATGCGCCCGTCGCTGAAAGCTCGCTGGCAAGCGATCCGGCAAGAACAGCGCAACCGCACGCGGCAAATCTTCGACGCCACGACGCGCGAAATGTTCACCATTCGTGATCGCATCGACTGGATGCGGCTGACATCGTTTCTGATCTACGGAAGCGCATAATGAGGACCTGGCTCATCCTCATGGTCCTGTTGCTCGGATCGTCGCGACCGAGCCTCGCCGCAATCGATGCTGTGGACGTCTATGAGCCACGCGCCTTCGGTTACTTTCTCGGCGACACCTTCGAGCGTCATGTCAAAGTTATTACGGGCGGCGACACTGAGCTGCTCGCATCGGGCTTACCCCGGCCCGGACCGCTCACCTATTGGCTCGACCTCATTGCGCTGAACGACAAGGTTAGCGAGGCCAACGGCAAAAAGATCCACGATATAACCTTGAAGTACCAAACATTTTATTCGGCACTCCAGCCGACCAAAGTGACGATTCCTGCTTACCCATTGAAGTTCCGCAACCCTGGCCCACCCAAAGCAGTGGCAACGCCGGACGCTGAAAAGCCCGACGAGGCAGCTGAAGACATCGCCTCAATCCCTGCCTTCCCCATGATCATGTCGCCACTGCGCGAATTCGCGGCAAGCGATTTCATGTCCGGAAAGACCGCGGAAATTGCGGATCTTATGCGGCCCGATGCCGTCGCGAAGCCACTCGGCACATCCAGCCAGACCCTACGC
>DATLJG010000187.1:0-1644 GCA_035538995.1 Hyphomicrobium sp.
CATCAATTCCGACGGCTGAAACGACAGCGGCCCGACGTCGATCCATCGCTTTGCTCCAAGCGCCTCGACCCCGACGAGCGGCACCAGCGCCAGCATGACCAGCGCAACGGCATAAACGGGATACGCCAGCTTGATCCAGACCTCGAGACGCACGAGCGCCATTGCGATGACGAGCGCCAACGCGATGAGAAAGCGGAGCGTATGACGCTCGGCCCAGGGCTGGAACGAGCCTCCGGACACGGAATAGAGCGTGACGGTGCCGACTGCTGCGATCAGGCACGTCATCGCCAATGCTATCCAATGGATTCGCCAGAGCTTCTCCATCGTGGTGAGCGGCCGGCTGCTGTTCCATGTGCTGTAGTACGCCATCTAACCCGCCGTTCCGTTTGCGCGCGGCGCGGCCTCTGGACCGTCGCCGGACGCATTCTTTCCAGATTGGTTTCGATCGTTGTGGTCGAGAACGAAATTCAGAACATCGTGCGCCAGCGGCGCCGCGGCCGCGTTGCCGTCGCCGGCATGTTCGACGACGGTCGCAATCGCGTAACGCGGGGCATTGGCGGGCGCGAAGGCAACGAACAACGAATGATCGCGCGCCGAACCCTCGCGTCGCGGGTCGCCTTGCGTTCGCCCGCTTCCGATCCATGACGATCCAACTTCACCGGCGATGGGCGGGCGACCGGCACCGCGTTTCGCGCTTCTGCCCGCACCGCCATCGTCGTTGACGGCAGCCAGCATGCCGGCGCGCACGAGTTCGAGATGCGCGGCATCGATGGAGAGCGTCGCAAAATCCGAATCCGGCGGACTGGTCGTCTTTCGGATGGACGGGAGAACAATCCGGCCGGCGGCGATGCGCGCCGTCATCAATGCAAGTTGCAGCGGGGTAGCCTGCACGTAGCCCTGCCCGATACCGGTCAAAAGCGTTTCACCGCCAAGCCAGGCGACTCCAAGATCGCCGCGCTTCCAATTCGGATCGGGGATGACGCCGGCTTTTTCGTCCGGCAAGCCGAAATCATATATCGTGCCGAGTCCAAGCCGGCGCGCCATCGCCGCGAGCCGATCAATGCCGGTGCGCCGCGCGATTTCATAGAAATAGACATCGCAGGCGCAGCTCAGCGCGTCGTGCAGCGTCAGCTCGCCGTGACCATCAGGTTTCCAGCAGGGATAGACTTCACCGGCAAAATCATAATGCCCGGGACACGGAATGCGCTCCGTGGGTGAGACGACGCCGGCTTCGAGCGCCGCGAGAGCGGTGACGACCTTGAACGTCGATCCCGGCGCGTATTGACCCGCGACGACGCGATTGAGCAGCGGCTTGTCCTCGGCCGTCGTCAGTTTCTGCCAATCAGCGATCGAAATGCCGCCGGCGATGCTGGCCGGATCGAAGCCCGGTGCGGAACTGCTGACAAGGATGGCGCCGCTCTTGATATCGAGCACGACGGCTGCCGCGCATCGCTCGCGCTGCAGGCGTGCAAGCACCTGTTCCTGCAAATTGGCGTCTATCGAGAGCGTTATGTCACGGCCGTTCGCCGGCTCGACGGTTTCGAGCTTGCGCACGATGCGGCCGCGCGCATCGACTTCGATCTTCTGCGTACCGCCCAATCCGCGAAGCTCGGATTCAAAGCCTGCTTCAGCGCCGGTCTTGCC
>DATLJG010000188.1:0-19636 GCA_035538995.1 Hyphomicrobium sp.
TTGAATTCGCCTTTGGATGGGGATGTGCTTGGCGGCGACCCTAACGGCGGTATTTCGTTCCACCGATGTTGCGTGAGCACGGCGCAATCGATAACACTCGGCCACGGCGCCTCGCAGGGGCTCGCGGGAGATTTTCACGACCAATGGCCGATCTTAAACTTATCGCTCTAGATGCGGAAGATCTTGGGATTCTCTCGGCGCATTTGCAGGACGCCGTCGTGCGCGTCGGAGAAATGACCTATCTCCCGAGAGAGCGCCGCTTCGTTGCGATTGCAAATCGGTTCGACTGGGCGAAGGCCGCCGAAGCCCAAAAAAAGGCTGCCGCGCCGGAGCAATTCGAGCGCCGCCGCACCGCTATTCGCTTCGAGCGCGTCAACGGCGCCAAGCTGCAGAATATCGATCTTAACGATAAGCGTGCCGCGCTGGCGCTTCTCGCGATGACGTTCGAGCCGGCGGGCAGCCCCGAGGCGCCGGAAGGCGATGTCACGTTGACATTCTCAGGCGGCGCGGCCATTCGGCTGAGCGTTGAATGCGTCGAGGTTGAACTCAAAGATCTTGGGGCGGCCTGGGCCACGAGCCATTCGCCGGAGCACCCCGACGACGCGGACTGAACTCAATCGAGCCAACGCTCCGAGGAAATTGCTGATGCCGATGCGGCTGAAGAGCGTCGACAAGAATTTCGAAACGCAGTTTGCGGAGCTGCTTTCGCAAAAGCGCGAAGTCTCCGTCGATGTCGATAACGCGGTCGGCGACATTGTTGCCGACGTTCGAACGCGAGGTGATGCCGCGCTCATCGATTTGACGCTCAAGTTCGATCGTCTCGATCTGCGTAAGGTGGGGCTGGCCGTCAGCGCATCGGAAATCGAGGCCGCCTACGCCGAATGCTCCGAGGAAACGCTCGACGCGCTTCGCTTCGCGCATGACCGAATTGCCGATCACCACCAGCGTCAGTTGCCCTCCGATGATCGCTATCGCGACGCAGCCGGCGTCGAGTTGGGACATCGTTGGACGGCAGTCGAATCGGCGGGTCTTTATGTGCCCGGCGGCCTCGCATCGTATCCGAGTTCGGTACTGATGAATGCCGTGCCGGCGAAAGTCGCTGGCGTCCCTCGGATCGTTATGGTCGTGCCCGCGCCCGGCGGAGAATTGAATCCGCTCGTGCTGGCTGCCGCCAAAATCGTGGGTGTCACCGAGATCTATCGCATTGGCGGCGCCCAGGCGGTTGCCGCGCTGGCATACGGCACGGAGACCATTCGTCCGGTCGTCAAGATTGTTGGGCCCGGCAACGCCTACGTCGCGGCCGCCAAGCGCCAGGTCTTCGGCACGGTCGGCATCGATTCGATCGCTGGCCCGTCCGAAGTTCTTGTCATTGCTGATCGCGATAACAATCCGGAATGGATTGCGACGGATCTGCTGGCGCAGGCCGAGCATGACGCCGCTGCTCAGTCGATCCTGATGACTGACGACGCCGATTTTGCTGCGGCCGTTGAGCAGGCCGTGGCGCGCCAGCTGCAGACTTTACCGCGCGGAAATATCGCGGGCGAAAGCTGGAACGCTTACGGCGCCACAATCGTTTTGAAAACGCTAGGCGAAGCTCCGGCGTTGGCGGATCGCATCGCGGCGGAGCATTTGGAAATCGCAACGAATGACGCCGAGGAGCTTGCGAAGCGTATCCGCAACGCAGGTGCAATTTTCATCGGGCATTCGACACCGGAAGTCATCGGGGATTATGTTTCGGGTTCCAATCACGTCCTGCCGACAGCACGCAGTGCTCGTTTTTCGTCGGGCCTTGGAGTACTCGATTTCATGAAGCGCACGTCCATTCTCAAACTCGACCACGCCGCCCTTGCCGCGCTCGGCCCGGCGGCTATGACATTGGCGCGTGCCGAAGGTTTGGAAGGCCATCGCCGATCGGTGGAAGTGCGTCTCGCAAAAACGAAGTGATGCTGCATGGATCAACAGGTGAGCACAGCCGAGAAAAGTCGTGACCGTCTGGCGGAAATCACGCTGGATACGAAGTCGCTCGGCCGCGCCAACGCCAACACCGAGCACGAGCGGGAAGTCGCGATCTTTGATATTCTCGACGGCAATGCGTTCCGTATCGAGGGTCTGGACGAGGGACCGTACAAGCTGCACCTCTCGGTTGTCGAAGATCGTCTTCAAATGAATATCGTTCCCGCAGCTGACGGGGCCGCACTCGAACAGGCGGTGGCGCTGACGCCGCTGAAGCGCATCATGAAAGACTATTTCATGGTCTGTGAATCCTATTACGAGGCCGTCCGGACCGCGCCGCCAGCGCGTATTCAAGCGATCGACGTCAGCAGGCGAGCACTGCATGACGAAGGCAGCAGCCTGCTTCGCGATAAATTGCTGCCCAAGGTCATCGTCGATGAAGACACCGCGCGGCGGCTCTTCACGCTGGTCTGTTCACTGCACTGGAAGGGCTGAGCCGCCGGCGCCCGCGCGCCGTCCGACGAGGAACCACGCTTCCTGCGGGCCGACGCCTTTGATGTCGATCAGCCCGCGCGATTCCAGAACGAACGAATCTTTCAGGGCGGAATGGCAACCGGGGCAGACGGTGACGCGGCCCGGCGCGCTCGCCTGTTCAAGGCGGCTCGCGAGATTCACCGGATCGCCCCACACATCGTAGCTGAATTTATTCTTCCCGATCACGCCGGCCATCATGGGGCCGGAGGCCATGCCGATGCGGACATCTATGGCCAGATTTTCGGCTGTGCCGACGTTGCGGACGGCCGTGAGTAAATCGAGGGCCATCGCCGCCAACGCTTCGATGTGGTCGGGACGCGGGATCGGCACGCCGGATGCCACCATGTAGGCGTCGCCGATCGTCTTGATCTTTTCGACGCCATGCCGTTGCGCGAGGTCATCGAACGTCGTTACCAGGCGATTGAGCAGCGCAACGGTCTTCTCGGGGCCGAGACTGCGCGCCAGCCGGACGAAACCGCTGATGTCCGCGAACAGGACAGATGCGTTCGAAAACCCGTCCGCAATGCTTTCGCCGGGAGCCGACTTGATCCGTTCGACGACGTCGTCAGGAAGGACATTGCGCAGGACGGTCTCGGTTTCCGCCTTGGCATTCTCGACAAGTCCGAACGCATAGTAGACGCATGCGGCGATCAATCCGAACGTTGTGATAGCGCCCTGCACGTAGAGCGAGTCGATAACGGCGGGACTGACGTGCAGCCGCGCCGCTTCCATTGGAAATTGAAACCAGGCAACCAGGTGCAGAACAAGCGCCGACGTGACGATTGCGAACACCAGCCAGAAGCGGCGTGATTCAAAGATGACGAACGGAGCCGCAGCGGCCACGACGTATTGCAGCGGTGCCCCGCCCAAGCGCCCGAAATACGAGGTGAACGCGATGAGTGCGGTAAACTCGGCAATCACGAGAAGCAGGCCGCCCGCCATCTCGTTAAAGCGATGCATCAACGGCACGAACGCGACGATGATGGCAAGTCCGAGATTGATGAGAACGACCGGCCGCATCGAAGCATCGCCGGAAAGCCAAAGCTGAATCGCGTAGATGAATGTCGTCGCCACGACCAAGGCCGAGAAGACGTTGACGATCTTGAGACGCCGCTGCGTGTCCAGCGGATAATCTTTGATACCGATGCGGGCGATTTTACCGAACAACGCTTTCACAGGACGAACGAGGGAGCCGATGAAAGGAAGATCGCCGCCGCGCGAAACAGGCTGCTTCTGTCGATGCGAAACGGTCATGCTGGTGGTCCGAGAGGGGGCACGAAGGGCGGCACCCTCACTCCTTTTCATCAATTCGGCCGATGCCGCTCAGCACCGCCACGTCACATATCACTTGTTGGCCGCGGCGCTCGATGGCGCCCTGCGATTCCAGAAGGCCGAGCGCCGCATTCACCTTCGGACGGCTGGCGCCGACCAGAAGCGCGAGTTCGCTTTGCGAAATCGGCAGGGCCAGGGACAGCTTCTCGGCTTTTCCTGAAGGGTCTTTCTGGCGGACGGCAGCCAGGAAAAAACGCGCCAGCCGCGCCTCGATCGGATGCAGCGCAATCGCTTCGAGCTGCTCGTCCGCGTCGCGAAGGCGGCCGGCAAGGAAACGCACGGCGGCTTCTCCAATCGACGGCCGCGATTCCAACAGGCGCATGAACGACGCCTTCGAAAGCATTAGCGTTTCGACCCTGTTGACCGCCGTTGCATCGGCCGAACGCGGCCTGCCGTCGAAAATCGCGAGTTCGCCAAAAATCGATGGGGGCTCGACATGAGCAAACGACAGCTCGCGACCATCGGCGGTCAGCACGGAAAGCCGAATGCGTCCTTTGCTGACGATATGAAGCTCGGACCCCGGGTCGCCGCGCGAAAAAATGACTTGTCCCGGTTCATATGAGGCTTCGCGCAGCTCGGCGGCGACGGCCTTGCGGCTGGCCTCGTCCAGCCCGTTAAAAAGCGGGGTTCGGGCAAGAAGTCCGGCCGGGTCTGTTTTCAGGACCATTATCGCCATCATAGCCGCGAAGTTGCGGCGCTATTCATGCCTTGTTTTGTGGTCCGCCGCAACGCGAGCGGGTCTTGCTAAAAGGCCAAGGCTTGCTCATTGTCCGCGCATCCATTTTCGGTGTCGAAATGTTTCGCACCCCTGCAGGCCGCTCATGATGTCGTCACTGAGATCCACGTTCCTCCCCACCTTCGGTCGCTCCGGCGCCACGAGCCGCGAAACGCTACGGCGATCGATGGCACGCGAGAGGGGCGCATCGAAGGCGGAGATCGAGAGGCCGCGCCTTGTCCTCGCCAGCGCCAGTCCCCGTCGGGTGACGCTTCTCGCCCAGGTCGGTGTCACGCCGGACGCGCTGCGTCCAGCCTCGATCGACGAAACCCCGAAGCGCGGAGAGATGCCCCGCGCGCTCGTCACGCGGCTGGCCAAGGCGAAGGCGGAAGTGGCCCGCGACCAGATCGCCAACGATTCTGATCTCGCTGACGCCTACGTCCTGGCTGCCGACACCGTCGTCGCAATGGGCCGCAAAGTTCTGATGAAGCCGGCGCACATCGAGGAAGCGATGGCGTCTCTACAACTTCTGTCGGGACGCACGCACAAGGTCCAGACCTGTGTCTGCCTCATCACACCGGATGATCGTGTACGGACGAAGATCGTCGATACCCGCGTTCGCTTCCGCTACATCAGCCGCCCGGAGCTCGAGTCCTATATCGCCTCACGCGAGTGGCGGGGGAAGGCCGGTGGCTACGCCATCCAGGGATTGGCGGGATGCTTCATCCAGCGGCTCATCGGTTCCTACACCAACGTCGTCGGCCTGCCGTTGACCGAGGTCGTGAGCCTCCTCAACTCCGAGAAGTTTCCGATCCAGTATAATTGGCTGCGCTACGCCGAAGTCGATCGCGCCTGAGGTTTTTCCGGAATGTCGTCGTCCCCGCGCCCAAACAAGAAGCCCGTGAGATGCCCGATCTGCCGTGAGCCGGCGGTCGATGCCTATCGCCCGTTCTGCTCGAAACGCTGCGCCGATATCGACCTCGGAAAATGGTTCAGCGGCGCTTACGCCGTGTCCGGACGGGATGAGGACGAAGGTGACGGCATCGATCCGCTGAAAGGAAACGGCACCCCGGATCAAGACAAAACCAGGCACTGACCGAGCCGCTTTTCGCCGCGCTTGCATCCCGCGAATGTGCCCCCTATAAGGGCCGGACTTCGAAGGGCCGACGGCCGCCGGAGGCAAGCCCAGGTAGCTCAGTTGGTAGAGCATGCGACTGAAAATCGCAGTGTCGCTGGTTCAATTCCGGCCCTGGGCACCACTGCCCAAAACCGCCTTGGCAATCCCCGAATAAAAAACCGATTTGTGTCCCACGTCCCAACCGGACAGAGGCGGTTTGATAGATTTCGTGACTCGCCACTGTTCGAACGGCAAGCCAGGCGCACGAAAAAGGGAGCCACGCATGAGCGGGCTCCCCTTTGCATAAAACGATTATTCGATCAGACGCGGCGGATGAAACTGATGAGCAGTCCCGCCACAATGACAATCACTGCCACCGTAATCAACAGATGTGCGCCCGACATCGCCACGCCCGCGACGCCGCCGAACCCCAACAGGGCCGCGATCAACGCCACGACAATAAACGCGATGGCGTAATAGATGAGATTGCCGCCCATGCGATCGATCCTCCATTTCATGTCATGGAGCGCAACGCCCGCCGGCGCGAACTTGTTCCTGTCTTCCGCAAATGCGGAGTTCAGGTGGTAAACAGTAAACGTGCGATGCGAACGGAATAGAGACGGGAACTTTCGAGCTTAGATACCGAGCAAGGCGTCCGTTCGTCGGTCGGCTCCATCGCAGCAGGCGTCGAGCGCGGTCTGGAACACACCGCCGTCCGGTGCCGCCGCTCTGGCAAACAGGATCATCGAGGATTGGAATTTGATGTCGTCAGGGGAGCCGAAGATGTCCGCTAAAGTACGATCCTTGGCGCCGAGAACCAATTGCGTCACCTCCCGCAGTCGTGGCCCAAGGATGGGATGCGCGAGATAGGCCCGCGCCTCATCAATAGAGCCAATGCCGTAATAGACCGATGTTGGACTCGCTCCGAGACCGCGAAGCTGGGGAAACACGAACCACATCCAATGACTTTGCTTCTGGCCCGCACGAAGTTCCGTACGCACGCGCTCGAAGACGGGCCCTTGCGCCCTGACGAAGCGCTCGAGATCAAAAATGTTTACAGTTGGCAGCGGCGTGACGGGGACGGCCATTCGACTTAATCCTAAGCACGAATTTTTACCCTGGCACGTCGGGGCCGTGGGATATACTCGGCACGATCAGTCTACGGAGGGATGTCGTGGCTATTAATCCCGTAAAGGCACTCTGGTTCCTGCAGGACGTTACGCTGGACGTTGACGGTCTGAACCGCGAAGACCTGATCGCCGTTCATAAGACACTGACGGCGCTCCGAGACGAGGTTGAACAGGCTTTGGAGCAGCTGGCGGTCGAAGAGGATAGCGCGATCCCCATGTGACGGCGCAATGGGAAGCCCAGAGGAGCACCGCGGTTTCGGCGCGGCCGGCCGGAAATTTTCCGGCCGCCCCTTATTTCGAACCGAGGTCTAAAGCGAATTTTCGAGAATCTGCCGCGCACGCCGTTGGCGGCGGTGCGCGACAGCCAGAAGCGCCAAGAATGCAAACATGATGGCCTCGATGCTCACTATTTCTTTCCAGCCTTGCGGACCAGCTGTCGGGCCGTCGCGAAGGCGTGCGTGAAATCAAGCATCAAAGACTCTTCCGCGCCGATCATGCGGCGGAGAAGTGCGGATTGCGTTTTGTATTTGATATCGCCGATCGCAAGCGGGCCGACCGACAGGATGCCCGTCTTGGCGAGCGGGCGTCCGTTATCGAACAGCTCGACGCCTTCGATTCCCGACGGCGGCACGGCATTGACGTCGGCAACGACGACCGTCCGCTTGGATTTTTCAAAGTGCTTCGCCTTCAGAACCTGGATGCCCGCGGCCGCTGCACAAAGAACGATATCCGATTTCGCGACGATCTTGGCCTTGTCGCCGTCACGACCTCCGAGCACGGGCGTAAGCGTTACGCCGAAGCGTCGCTTGGCTTCCCGGACGAGCGGATGAAGCGACGCCAGACCCATATGCGAGACGAGTTTGACATCGGCGCCCTGCAGCGCGGCGATGACGGCTGACGCAAAACCAACGACCCCTGTGCCGCCGAAAACGGATACGCTTGCTCCATCCAGAGTGCGCGACGTTTTCTTGCGGTAAACGTTCTCGACGCAGGCGACCATCGCAGCGGCTGTCGTGAACGACCCGCCGGGATCAGCCAGCGCCGAAAGCTGGAAGGGCGGTACGAGTGCCGACTTTGCGGCGGCGAGCATATCGAGCGCTAGCAGCGCATCCTTGCCGCCAATGAACACGCCGGTGTGCGAGCCGAAATGAGGAGGGCGCGAAAAGATGGCGTCTTGCACAAGGCCGCGCGTATCGTCCAGCCGGGAATTCGTATGCGGAATGACGACTTTGTATCCCGCGTCGACGGCCATATTGACATCGAACGGGCTGGCGAATGCCTGGGTCGAAAGGAAATGCAGAACGGGGGTCGCCTTGGTTTGCTTCTTTCTCGGCACGGCGGGCTTGCGCGCCTTCTTGCGCGGCTGCAGATCGGCGTCGGACGTGATTTCAACAATACGCTTATCAAGCTGCGCGACATCTTCCAGGCGCATGGGCCCTTACTCCTTGTACGACTGTGCGTGCTGCGGCTTTGTTGATGCCGCGTGAAAACGGGGAACGTCAGGCGGCCAAACCCGCCGACGAGCGAGAGAACGGATGATCGGAAGATGGCTCGAATGCCGCGCCTGAGGCGGCGGAGCGAACTTGGCTTCATGCCCCGGCACATTTGCGCCGCATCGCTCGTGACAAGGCTTATCCGCAGAATGCGAAATAATAGGTTAATTGATAAGCGGCATCAGAAATAATCAAATGGGAAAAAGGGAAAAAAGGGACGATAGTTTTTCTTGGGATATGGAAAGCGTAAAAAGAAATTTGCAATTTAATGCTGATCCGGTGAATCCCAGGCATATTCATTTATGAATTGAGCTGGGTTGAACCAAAATGAGCAAGTCACCGGAGCAAGCGAACCAGGAACGATGCGGTCGTTATGACGACTTTGGTTATAGCCACGTCTCGTTCGATTGTTATGATCGGCCATGCCGTCAGCTATCCGAACGGCCGGCGCGCCGGTTCACCCTACGGAACCCAACGATTTTTATGTAGTTTTGAAGAGACGGTCTTGGAAAGGAGATATTGATGCGAGAAGGAGATCCTCGCGTTCCGCGCCCGAAGCAAGGCTGGTCGATCTCGCCTGTGGCTTCGCTCATCGTGGGTGTTTTGGCGCTGACGATGTTTATCTACAGCTTTGGCAACCAGCCGAGCGATTCGGAAAAATATGGAACGGTTACGCAAAGCGAGGCGGAAGACGGCGTAACGCCGAGCCTCCCACCGGACGGCCGGGGTACGAGCCAGGAATTGCGAGAAAGCGATCAGCAAGACGGCGGAGCGTCATATCAGTAAACAACCGGCCTGAATCACGGGACCAGCACCGCGGCGCCACGAAGTCGCCCCTCCCGGAGATCGGCAAGGGCCTCATTGGCGGCGGAAAGCGGATAAACAGTCGCCGTTGTGCGGACGCCCGCTTTCGGTGCGATGTCGAGAAATTCAATTGCATCTCGCCGCGTGAGATTGGCGACCGAGAAAAGTTTGCGCTCTTCCCATAGCAGTCGATAGCGAAATGCCGGAATGTCGCTCATGTGGATGCCGCCACAGACGACACGCCCGCCTTTGCGCACCGCAGCCAGCGCTGGCGGAATGAGCGCACCGACGGGTGCGAATATAATGGCCGCATCAAGGGGTGATGGCGGCTGTTCATCCGAGCCCCCGGCCCAACGCGCGCCGAGATCACGCGCGAACTGTTGCCCGTCGACATCCCCGGGCCGTGTGAATGCGTAGACCTCGCGTCCCTGCCAAAGGCACACTTGCGCGATGATGTGCGCAGCGGCGCCAAATCCGTAGAGGCCGATCTTGCTGCCGTCGCCCGCTAGCCGCAGTGATCGCCAGCCGATGAGACCGGCGCACATGAGTGGGGCCGCAGCAACCGCATCGTCGAAGCCTGCCAGCGGAAACGCGAATGCGGCGTCGGCGATGACATGCGTCGCGAACCCGCCGTCGCGATTGTAACCGGTGAAGCGCGGCGTATCGCAGAGATTTTCCGCATCGCTTAGGCAGTAGCGGCAATGACCGCAAGTATGCCCGAGCCAGCCGATGCCGACGCGGCGTCCAATCCGAGCCGCCAAAGTGTTGTCGCCCGCCCGGTCGATAATTCCGACAATTTCATGTCCCGGCACGACCGGGCGTTGGGGATCGGGCAGGTCTCCGTCGATGATGTGAAGATCCGTTCGGCACACCGCGCAAGCCTCGACGCGAATGCGAACTTCGCCGGGACCGGGAGTCGGGTCGGGGCGTTCCTCGAGCCGCAACGGCTGTCCGACTTCATGAAAAACCATCGCTTTCACAATGCGACTCTCCTGAGACTATTGTCTGCGTCAGTTCGCACCCGGGAGCGATCCGGCGAGGACGTCAAGACGTCAAAAGAATTTCCGAAATGGCCGATAATCCCTTATTGGTCCGATTCCGGCGGGATGCGAAGGATAGAGGCGTTATCCGCGTTTATAGCAGGGCAGTTCGAGGGAATACGACGCTTGGCGAGACAAACGTTGAAATACCGGCCCGAGCTCGACGGTCTGCGGGCCATCGCCGTCGGATCGGTTCTGCTTTGTCATCTGGGGATCAAAACGTTCTCCGGCGGATACGTCGGCGTCGATGTCTTCTTCGTTCTCTCCGGCTTCCTGATATCGCAAATCATTGCCGCCGATCTTCGCGACGGAACGTTCAGCATCGCGAATTTCTATGAGAGACGCATCCGCAGAATCGTTCCGGCTCTGATCTTCGTCTGCGCCGTCTGTACGCTGGCCGCGATCGCCATCCTGCTCCCAAGCGAGTTGGAAACGTACGCCAGGAGTTTGCTGGCCACGGTTTTCTCCGTCAGCAACATTTGGTTTGCGCACCAGACATCCTATTTCGATCCAGCCGCCGCCACGCAACCGCTTCTGCATACGTGGAGCCTTGGCGTCGAAGAACAGTTCTACATATTTTTTCCGCTGCTCCTTTGGGCGGCGTTTCGTTCTGGACAGCGCCGTGTGGCGCTCTGTGTCTGGGGTCTGCTGACGGTCTCGCTCGTCTTGAGCATCGTCTTGACCCCGAGCTATCCGAGGTCCTCGTACTTTCTTATTCATTGCCGCATGTGGGAACTGCTGACCGGGGCGGTCATCGCCTTGGGTCTCGTTCCCGCGTCGGAGAAACCCTGGCAGCGCGAGGTCGCTGCGTGGGTCGGCATTGCCGCTGTCGCGTTCGCGGTCTTCATGTTCAGCGAGAAAACGCTGTTTCCGGGGTACGCCGCACTCCTGCCGTGCGTCGGAACGGCGCTGGTGATCTGGGCGGGGGGGCAAACCCAAATCGCCCGCATGTTGAGTATTCGGCCGATGATCTTCGTCGGTCTGATCTCCTACAGTCTGTATCTCTGGCATTGGCCTTTGATCGTGTTTGCGAAGCTCATCCTGGTGCAGCCGCTGACGCCGTTGCAGCAAGTCGTCATCAGCGCCGCCGCGTTCGGTCTTTCCGTCTTGAGTTGGCGGTTTATCGAGACACCGTTCCGCCGCCGCAGAGGATCGGTAGGGGCGGCTAGGAAAGTCTTCGCTGTCGGCGGCGGCAGCCTCGGCGCGTTGGCCGCGTGCGCGGTAGCGATCGTACTTCTTCAGGGATTGCCGAACCGCTTCCCTGCTGACGTCCTTAGAATCGAAGCGGCGTCGCTCGATGCGAGCCCGAAACGCATCGCATGTCACTTTGATGGTTCACTGGCGGGAGACTTCGCCAAATCCTGTGTTCTGGGCGCCAGCGTCGAACCCGCGACGATTGTGTATGGAGACAGCCACGGAGCCGAGTTCAGCGTCGCGTTGGCCGACCTCGCCCGATCGCGAGGCGAAAGCGTGCGCGAGCTGACGGCGTCCGGTTGTCCGCCATCGCTCGGATTTACCTACCCGAACCGGCCCGAGTGTCCGGCGTACAATGCAAAAATTGTTAAGCGTCTCGCGTCGCTGCCGCCGAAGACAATCGTCATCGCGGCAAATTCCGTCGCATGGACAGACGAATATGAGAAAGAATACCTGAGCGGACTGCGGGCGACCCTTCACGCGCTGACGGCAGCCGGACATCGCGTGATCCTGATGGGCCAGGTGCCGCCGCATCCCAATCAATTGCCGGTCCCGGCAACGCTTGCGAGAAAGGCCATGCTGGGCCAGAAGCCGGGAGATTACTTATTCCACCCGGACATGCAAAAGCTTCAGGATATTGATGCAAAACTCCAAAGCATCGCAGCGTCGGAAAATGCGCGCTTCGCGTCGATATCGTCCGTTCTTTGCGACAATGGTCGATGCAAGGCCGATATCGACGGCCAGGTGCTCTACTTCGACGACGGTCACCTGACGGTCTCAGGAGCAAGGCTTGTCGCAGCCAAACTTCTCGTACCGCTTATTTGGCCCGAGCAGATGGCGACGGCAGCAACCAAAGATGGCGACGATGCCGGTTTACGATGAGCTGTTCTCGTGATTGATGGGCAAGCCAGATTGCAACACTGTCCGCCACGAACGTACCCGATGACAAGCAAGCAGCCAAACGAGCAAGCCGATATCGCAATGCGCGTGAAGATCGCCGCTTTCTATAAATTCGTAGACATCGAAGATCCGCCGGCTCTGCAAGACCAGCTTCGCCAACTCTGCGAACGTCTTGGCGTTCGAGGCACGATCCTCATTGCACGCGAGGGTATCAACGCTACGCTTTCCTCAGCGGAAACCGACGTCGATGCACTCATCGACGAGTTGCGTTCGGATTCCCGCTTCACCGATCTCCAAGTCAAATTTTCAGCTGCTGCTGGTCATCCGTTCCAGCGCCTCAAGGTGAAGATCAAGCCTGAGATCGTGACGTTCGGCGTCCCGAGCGCTCGGCCGTCCGACGCGACGGGACATCTCGTTGCGCCGGAGGATTGGAATGCACTCATTTCCGAACCGGACGTCGTGGTAATCGACACGCGCAACGATTACGAGGTCGAGATCGGAACGTTCGAAGGCGCACGCAATCCGCAGACGCGATCGTTCGGCGAATTTCGCGACTACGTCGCGGCGGAGCTTGCAGCCGATCCATCGCAGAAAATCGCGATGTTCTGCACCGGTGGCATCCGATGCGAAAAAGCGAGCGCTTACCTCATCGCGCAAGGCTTCCCCAACGTGTACCAACTGCACGGCGGGATTCTGAAT
This sequence comes from Hyphomicrobium sp., assembly GCA_035538995.1. Taxonomy (GTDB): domain Bacteria; phylum Pseudomonadota; class Alphaproteobacteria; order Rhizobiales; family Hyphomicrobiaceae; genus Hyphomicrobium_B. Next base: position 12,912 of record DATLJG010000188.1, read on the forward strand.
TATCTTGAGAAGATTCCTTCGCAGCAAAGCCTATGGCGAGGCGAATGCTTCGTGTTCGATGAGCGCGTCGCGCTCGAGCATGGTGTTCGTCAGGGTCACCATCGGCTATGCGATGAATGCGGGCGCCCCTGCCAGCCCGCCAGCGATGGCGCGGAGGAAAATTACTGCGCCGCCTGTAAAGACGCTCATGCAACCGCACTCGATAAGCGTGCTCGGCCTTCCGTCGAATAAAGCGCGACGCGCGAATTCCATTTCAGTTCGTCAGAGGAAATTTCGCGCCGCCACAGGAGCGCGCACATCGCGCCGCGCGCGGTCGAATAGGCGTCAAACGTTTTTTGATGTCTGAAATTTAAGGGTTTCAACCCCTTGAGCCGACAGGACTGTTGGAATAGTCCAGCCAACATCGAATGTAATCCAACTTCATCGGGAGGTCTTCATGACGGTCCTTATTGAAGCCGTCGGACTTCACAAGCGATTTGGTGAAATCAAAGCCGTCGACGGCATTTCCCTAAAGGTTGCGAAGGGGGAAGTGCTCGGCTTTCTCGGCCCGAATGGCGCCGGAAAATCGACGACGATGAAGATGATTACAGGGTTCCTCGAACCCGACTCCGGCAAGGCCGAGATTTGCGGCACGGATGTTTTTCAAGAACCGAAGATCGCGAAGGCCAAGTTCGGTTACGTCCCTGAAGGCGCCCCCTCATACGGCGAGATGACGACGCGAGCATTCCTCTCGTTCATCGCGGAAATACGCGGGTTTCGCGGCGCGGAACTGAAATCCCGAATTGATCGCGCCGTTGAGCGCGCCGGATTACAGCCTGTGCTCGATCAGATCATAGATACGCTGTCAAAAGGCTATAAGCGCCGCGTCGGGCTCGCTCAGGCCATACTTCATGATCCGCCGGTGCTTATCATGGATGAGCCGACCGACGGCCTCGACCCCAATCAAAAGCATCATGTTCGTGAACTCATAACGGATATGGCCGCCGACAAGGCCATTATCATCTCGACGCACATCCTCGAGGAAGTCGAAGCCGTCTGTTCGCGGGCCGTTGTCATTAACAAGGGCATGATTGTCGCCGACGGTACGGCCGAGGATCTGCTTCAGCGCATGCATTATCACGGCGCCGTCTCGTTGAAGGTCATCGCCGATCGCGCCGACGCCGCCATCCGGGCGCTGTCGAGTGCATCGATCGTCGCCCGTGTCGAAACCGTCGGCAAGCCGAACGGGCACATGCTTTTGCGCGCCATCCCCCGCGAGAAGACGATGACGTCTGCGGAGATAGCGGCGGTGCTTCGCGCACAGAACATCCCCGTCGATGAGCTTTACGTCGAACGCGGGCGTCTGGACGACGTATTCCGCAAAATCACCATGCCCGAGGAGGGAAGCGGCAATGCGTAGTACCTGGGACAATGCTTGGATTATCGCCAAGCGAGAGCTGCGCGCGTATTTCGCGACACCCTTGGCTTTGGTGTTTCTCACCGTATTCGTCGCACTCACCGGAGCGCTGACTTTCTACGTTGGTCAGTTTTTTCAGCGCGGTCAGGCGGACCTATTCCCGTTCTTTGCCTACCATCCCTGGCTCTATCTGCTCCTCGTTCCCGCCGTCGCGATGCGGCTCTGGGCCGAGGAACGCAAGAGCGGCACGATCGAACTTCTGATGACGTTACCGATCACGCCGTTCGAAGCCATTCTCGGCAAATTTCTGGCGGCATGGGCATTCATTGGATTGGCGCTCATCCTGACCTTTCCGATCTGGATCACCGTCAACCTGCTCGGCAGCCCCGATAACGGCGTGATCTTTACCAGCTATCTCGGCAGCTTCCTGATGGCCGGCGCATTTCTGGCGATTGGATCGTTCGTATCGACGCTGACCAAGAACCAGGTGATCGCCTTCATCGTTGCCTCGCTCATCTGCTTCCTCTTCACAATGAGCGGACTTGATCTCGTGCAGAACTCGCTGCGCGCCTGGACGCCGGCCTTCTTCTCGAGCGCCGTATCGTCGCTGAGCTTCCTGACACACTTCCAGCGGATCGTGCGCGGCGTGCTCGATCTTCCGACGCTCATCTTCTTCTTCTCGATGATCGCTTTCTGGCTTTTCGCGACCGTGATCGCGATCGACCAGAAGAAAGCGCAGTGAGGTCCGCCATGAGTGAACGATCTGAACCCGTGAAGCGCGCGCTTGCGCCGCTGGCCGCGTGGTGCGCAAAGCTCAAGCGCTCAACGCTGGCATGGTCCGGCTTGGCGTTAGCGGCGGTGATATTGCTGTCGGTCAACTTGGCATCATCGATCGGACTCAAGACCTGGAGCGCCGACCTGACGCAAGACAAGCTGTTCACGATCTCGGACGGAACGCGCCAGATACTGAAATCCATCGACGAGCCGATCAACGCGCAACTGTATTTCTCGCGCAATCTCGCGGATGCTTCCCCTCAGGTGGCCCGCTATTTCGATCGCGTCAGAACACTGTTCGAGCAGTATCGCGATATTTCCGGCGGCAGGCTGCGGCTCACCGTTGTCGATCCGGAGCCGTTTTCCGACTCCGAGGATAAAGCGGTGGCGGCCGGCCTCAAGGGCTTGCGCCTCAACGCTGAAGGCGAAACGGGATACTTCGGCCTCGTGGCGACGAACGCGACCGACAATCAGGCAACGATCCCGTTCTTCTCGCCCGATCGTGAGTCGTATCTGGAATACGACGTGACGAAGCTGATATATGGCCTCGCCAACCCGAAGAAACGGGTCGTCGGCTTGATGACCTCGTTGCCTGTTGACGGCGGTAAATCGCCGATGCGGCAACAGCCGACCCCGCCGTGGCTTATCATGAGCCAAATCCGCGAATTCTTCGACGTCCGCACGATCGATCAGGACGTCAAGCAGATCCCGTCGGACATCGACGTTCTGATGGTCGCCCAGCCGACGAAGCTGACGCCGCAGGCGGCCTACGCTATCGATCAGTATGTGATGCATGGCGGAAAGCTGCTCGCGTTCATCGACCCCGTCGCCGAGTCGGCTGAAATGCAGCTGCTCCAGGACAAGGGCAATGGCCGCGAGGAACTCGCCAAACTTCTGAAGGGATGGGGCGTAAACTTCGATCACAAGCAAGTCGCAACCGATATTCGTCACGCGCGCCGCGTGCAATTCGGTGGCGGTAACGGCGTTGGCCCCGATGGCCAGCCGATGGTGACGGATTTCGTCGCTTGGCTGGCGCTCGACAAATCGAGCATCAATGCGAACGACGTACTAGCCGCCGGCATCGATGAGATGAACCTCGCATCGGCCGGTGTGTTGACCAAGGTCGATGGCGCGACGATCAATTTCTCCCCGATCCTGCAGACCAGCAGCGAGGCTGAAATCGTCCCGCCGGAGAAAGTCGGATTCGCGGCGGACCCCGTATCGCTGTTGCGCAACTACGTCCCGGGCGGTCACAAGCTCGTTCTTGCCGCCCGCATTTCGGGTGAGACGAAATCGGCTTTCCCCGATGGTGCGCCGAAACCTGCCGACGACAAGAAGGCCGACGATAAATCCAAAGCGAACGACAAGGATAAGAAGGACGCAACCGCCGATGCAGCAAAGCCGGCCGCCGTCACGCCGGTCGAAGCACCCGAGGTTAAGTCCGGCAAGATCAACGCGATTGTCGTCGCCGATTCCGACCTGCTCGCCGACCGTTTCTGGGTGAACCGCAACGCCATGGGCCAGGACGTGGCCATCCCGATCGCCAACAACGGCGCGTTCGTCGTGAGTGCTCTGGAAAATCTGTCCGGCAGCAACGCGCTGATCGCCCTTCGCAGCCGCGGCATCAAGGAACGCCCGTTCACGCTCGTTGAGGACTTGCAGCGCAGCGCCGAGCAGAAGTTCCGTACCAAGGAGCAGGGGCTCGAGCAGAAGCTGAAGACGGCGCAGACCGAACTTCAGAAGATCGAATCGTCCGGTCAAGGCGGCAACGGCGTGATCCTCACCGACAAGGAGCAGGAGGCCGTCGATAAGTTTCGTGGCGAGATGGTCAGCACGCGACGTGAGCTTCGCAAGGTCAAACTGGCGCTGCGTCAAGACATCGACAGTCTCGACGGATGGTTGAAGTTCGCCAACATCGGTTTTGTCCCGCTCATGCTCGGGGCCGCCGCCGTCGGAATGTCATGGCGGCGTTCGCGCCGGCGCCGGAACAAGAATGATCGCTGAGGAGAATGTCAGATGAAACCGCAAAATTTCGCGATTCTTCTCGTCGCCGCCGTTCTGTCGCTGGCTGTGGCATTGACCGCATACGTCACGCACCGCCCATGGTCGTCAGCCAGCGGCACTGCCGAAGCCATGCTTCCGTCGCTTAAGCCAAACGAAAGTAAGGTTGCCGCAATCGAAATCAATCAGGGCAGCAAGATCGTCAAAGTTACCGACAAGAACGGCAAGTGGGTCATTGCAACCCAAGAAGATTACCCGGCCAACACCGAGACAGTAAGAAAGCTGCTGCTCGCCGCGTCGGATGCCAAACTCGTGGAGCGCAAGACCGCCAAGAAGGACAAACTTGGATTGCTCGGTCTGAACGACCCGACGGTCGCCGGTGCGTCGTCGCGGTTGATCCGCTTCCTGAACGACAAGGGCTCTCCGATCGGTGAGATCGTCGCCGGCAACAAAAAGTCGGATGCCTTCGGCGTCAACAAGAACGGAACCTACGTCCGCAGGCCGGACAAGGATCAGGCTTGGCTTGCCGACCGCTCGATCGACGCGACGGCCGATATCAAGGTCTGGGCAAACGCGCGCGTCGTCGATGTGCCCACCAACACCATCAAAACTGTGACGGTCGAAGTCGCTGGCGAACCGGCCTACACGGTCGAGCGTGACAACAACGATCGCAATAATTTCAAACTCAGCCAGATGCCGGCAGGCAAGAAGCTCAAGTATGTGAACTCGGTTGATGAAATCGTAGAGTCCGCGAGCTACGTGGATTTCCAGAACGTCCGCAAGGCGACAGCCGCGTCCGGAACGATGCAGGACAAGGGCAAAGCGACGTTTGAGACCGACAACGGCCTCAAGGTCGAACTCGATCTCAAATCCGACGGCACGCACGCCTGGGTGACGGTCAAGCCTTCGGGCACCGGCGACGACGGCAAAAAGGCGGCCGACGCCATGTCTCAGCTTGTCAATGGTTGGGAATTCGAGATCCCGCCCGCCAAGGTCACCAGCTTAACGAAGAAACAAGCCGATCTGCTGGAAGACACCGGTTCGTAAAGGCATTTCGGACGGATGCAGGCCCGAGTTCTTGCGACCTCGGGCCTCTCTTTCGTCGCGCGAAAGGTGCTATATGAGGTTGATAGGCCCACGGACGGGTCGTAGCCGGTAGCCCTTTGTCGATGACGACACGCGATTCTGAAAATTTTGATCCTGAGCAGTCTTCACCGGCGACGCTGGAGCAACTGATCCGCTGGCGTCGCGACGTGCGCCGCTTCAAATCCGATCCCGTGCCGGAGGCATTGGTCGACAGGCTCTTGCGGCTCGCCGATCTGGCTCCGTCCGTCGGCAACAGTCAGCCGTGGCGCATTCTCAACGTCAAAGATGCCGGCCTTCGCGCCGCCGTCGTCCGCAACTTCGAGGCTGAACGCCGCCGTTCGGCGGAAGCCTACGATAGCGAACAGGCAAGCCTCTACAACAAATTGAAGCTCGCGGGATTCGACGCCGCCCCGGTTCATCTGGCGGTGTTCTGCGATCGCGACGCCGCCCAAGGGCACGGGCTTGGCCGCAAGACGATGCCCGAAACGCTCGAAGCCTCGTGTGCGTGCATGGTGACGACGCTGTGGCTCGTGGCGCGCGAAGCCGGGCTCGGCCTCGGCTGGGTATCGATTGTCGATCCGGCGGCGGTCTCGGCGACGCTCGACGTCCCCGCGAACTGGAAATTCGTCGGTTACTTGCTGATCGGCTGGCCCGAAGAAGAACATCTTGATCCGGAACTCGAACGGCATGGATGGCAGGCGCGCACGCCCTTCGAAACGCGCTACACGGAATTAGGATCGGAGGCGGCGGCCTCCGCTGGCGAAAGCAAGCCGCACGCCACGTCGAAGGGTTCGGTCGCACTGGTCGGCGCAGGTCCTGGCGATCCGGATCTGCTTACCGTCAAAGCCGTCAGGGCATTGCAGTCCGCCGACGCGGTTCTCTATGACGATCTCGTCGCCAAACCCATCCTCACGTTCGTTCGTCCCGGAGCGCGATTGATCGATGTCGGCAAGCGCGGATATCGCAAATCGTGCAAGCAGCCGGACATCAATGCCGAGATGGTTCGCCTGGCCCGCGAAGGGCTCAAGGTCGTGCGCTTGAAATCCGGCGACCCGCTGATCTTCGGCCGCGCCGGTGAGGAGATCGCCGCATGCCGTGAAGCCGGCATCCCGTTCGACATCGTACCCGGCGTGACGTCGGCGCAGGGCGCAGCGGCCAACCTCAAAGTGTCGCTCACCAACCGCGATCATGCGCGCCGCCTGCAGTTCATCACGGCGCACGACCGGCGCGGCCATCTCCCGTCCGATATTGATTGGGGCGCCGTCGCCGATACGGCCGCCACGACCGTCGTCTATATGCCGAAACGGACGCTCGCCGAACTGACCGAAATTGCAATCGCGCATGGCGTCGATCCCAATACGCCGGCGCTCGCCGTGGCCAACGCGACGCGGCCCGACGAACAGGTGTTCGTATCCTCCGTCGGAGCGATTGCAGCGGCACTCGACGCCGCTCATCCCGATGGGCCGGT
>DATLJG010000189.1:0-5296 GCA_035538995.1 Hyphomicrobium sp.
GTCTTCGTCGAGCAAGCCCGCGGCTTACGGCACCGAAAACTTGAAGAAGATCGCGGTCCTGATGACGGACGGTGAATACAACACGCAATATACGTCGAAGGGCGTTCCCGATGACTCGCGATCTTTGACCTATTGCCCGGATGCCGCCAACGGCTGCTCAAGCGATCAGGCAACCTCGCTGTGCGACAGCATGAAGGCAAAGGGTATCGAGGTCTATACGGTCGGCTTCCAATTGGACAACCAGTTGGCGAAGGACACATTGAAGGCTTGCGCGACCGATGCGTCGCATTTCTATAATTCGACGACGGGCGACGCGCTCAAGGCGGCGTTCCGCGATATCGCGCTGAAGATCTCGACGCTCTACCTGTCGCAATAGCCATCAAGGCCATGCAATGCAGAAATGGGGACGCCGAGGCGTCCCCGTTTTCGTTTGTAGAGACGTTCGGCTCTATGCGTCGTCGACGCACTCTTCGTCGAAGCCTGCTTCAACGAGGCGGACGAGGGCCTGCAGGGCTTCCGGTCCTTGCGGGCCGATGGCGACGATATGGAGTTCCGAACCCGGACTTGCCGCCAACATCATCAGGCCCATGATCGACGTCGCGCCGACCGATTGTCCGTGGTGCGTCACCGTTACGGTGGCGTCGTAGCTTTCCGCGCATTTGACGAACTTCGCCGATGCCCGCGCGTGCAGTCCTTTCACGTTGCGGATCGTGACGACGGCTTCCGGTCTGAGCGTGTTGGAGAGTTCGGGCATGTCTGATCTTTACCTCAGCCGCCGGAAAGCTCTTGGCTCGCGACCTTGATGTACTTTTTGCCGGCATCGCGCGCCATTGTCACGGCCTCGGGTAACGGGACTTCGTCGCGGATGCTGGCGAGCTTTACAAGGATCGGGAGACTGATGCCGGCGATGACCTCGGCCTTCGCTTCATCCATCACCGAGATCGCGAGATTGGACGGTGTGCCGCCGAACATATCCGTCAGAATGATGACGCCGTCGCCGCGCTCGACGCTTCGTACGGCATTAAGGATATCGAGCCGCCGCACTTCCATGTCGTCATCCGGACCGATCGCGATCGTTTCCATGGCCGGTTGCGGTCCGACGACATGCTCCAGCGCATTGCGGAATTCTTTGGCAAGGCCGCCATGCGTGACAATGACAAGTCCGATCATGAGCGCCCGGTAGCCAAAAAAATTCTCATTGAGGCAAGATCCGGATCGGCCTCGCCACGTGTGGCGCGGAAAGTGGCAAGTGTTCGCGTGCGGCGCAAGAGGTATTCTAGGCGGAGTTAAGCCTTGACTTCGATCCGTGGCAAGCTGGCGATGCCAAGCGCCGCGATCAGCTTCAGGGGAGTCGAGCTTTCGAAAGGAAAAACCACGACCTGTGGGACTTGGAGGCCGCACAATACGACCTTTGGCCAAGGCTCGGGGAACCTTTCGATCGGGCCTTCACGCGCGATATCGGCAACGAGCACAATATCCGCGGTTTCCGCCGCAGCAACCTCTAGGATGCCAAGGCCGCGGACTTCCAGTTTGCCGCGCAGCGTCGTAGGACAGGTGGCGATGAGTCGAGGCCGTTCGCGCGACGTGTCCTTCCGCAGAATGACCTGATCGTCGGCGACGAGCAGGACGGGATCGCGCAGGAGCGTCGAAGGTGCAAGCGCCAAGCAGCGCAGAGCGAGATCGGATTTTCCTGATCCCGACGGTCCACGGATCAACACACCACGGCCGCCGACGGAAATCGCCGTCGCATGAACGCGATCAGCTTCGCCTGACAAGTCCCGCTCCCGTTTCCGATATCAGCGGCAGATACACGGTGAACTTCGCGCCCTGCTGTGAGGCGGAGCCGTTCTGCGGCCGGTTCTCGGCGAAGATCTCGCCGTTGTGGCTGCAAACGATCTCCCTTGAGATCGAAAGCCCAAGGCCAGAATTCTTGCCGCGCTTGTTGTCGGTTTGCGGACGGTCGCTATAGAAGCGATCGAAAATCTGGCCGAGTTTATCGGGCGGAATGCCGGGGCCTTCGTCTTCGATTGTGATCGCGACCTTGGCGCCATTCGGCTGCATCCTCACATTGACGGTGCCGCCTTCCGGTGAGAATGACAGGGCGTTGTCGATCAGATTTGTGAAGACTTGTCCAAGGCGTCCGTCATTGCCGCGCACCCGGTACGCGGTCGACGGGCCAGGGGCAATAACGAGATCGATCTTGCGGCTGTCGTCGATCAGCATGTCCGCGAACAAGCCTTGGATCGCTTCCAGCACGGTGCGGATATCGATGGGCTGCATATGCTGGCGGGCCAATTCGGCATCGAGACGCGAGGTGCTGGAAATGTCGTTGATCAGACGATTGAGCCGTTTCAGTTCCGATTGAATTTCCTGCACGAGTTCTTCGCGGCTCGACTCCGATTTGGCGTAAGTGAGAGCTTCGGCCGTCGAGCGCGCCGCCGCCAGCGGATTCTTCAATTCATGAGCAACGTCGGCGGCGAACTTCTCGCTGGCCTCGATGCGCCGGTAGAGGGCGTTGGTCATGGCCGCGAAGGCGCGGCTCGTCTGCCCGACTTCATCGCGCCGCGCGGTCAGATCGGGCAGTTCCTGGCGTGCCGAAATGTTTTGCGTAACATGATAGGCGGCATCGGAAAGGCGCCGCATGGGGCCGGCGACCGTTCGCTCCAGCACGAGCGAGCTGCCGATCGATACGAGCAGCGCCATCGCGGCGATTTGCAGGATCAGCCAGCGTTCGTCCCACAACACGTCGTCGATGTCGCCGGGCTTCGTCGAGACGAGAAGAACGCCGAGAATTTTGTTTCCGCGCTTGATCGGTTCAGCCATCGATACGATCTGCTGGCCGCGCTTGTTCAGCAAAAGGATCGGCGTTTCGACGCCGCGTTGCGCCGCGATCCTGACCTCAGGATAGAGAAAGCCGTTGGCGGTGCCGAGCTCGCGATAGACCTTCAGCTCTTTGTTGATCACCCAGTAGTTGAGGCGTGTCCAAAAATTCCGGAGGCGCGGCGCGGGGCTGTTGTCGGCTCCGGTGCTCGACTGCGGATCGTCCGAGAAGAGCGTCTCGCTGTTGAGAATCAATGTTCCCTTGGCGGAATAGATGCGCGCCTTCAGGCTTGCGGGTCCAACGAGCTTGCGCAAAACCATCGCCGCCTGATGCGGATCGATCGGAAGTTCGAGGGCGGCGAAGGCGTCGTCGCGCTGGGCCCACGGCGCGGTTTTGTCGGGAATGCGGTTTGGATCGAAAATCGCGCGTTCATTGATGGCGCGATAGGCGATGGCTTCGGACGTGATGCGCGACACCGTCTTGACGACGTCGACCTTGGCATCGAGCAGCCAGCCGTGATGCAAGCTGAGATAGAGCATTGCAAACAGCAGCCCGGCGAGGCCAACCAAGTTCGCGAGGAGGATGCGCCGCCGCAGGTTCTTTCTGACGCTGCGCGCGATCCAGCCCTGCGAGAAGATTCTGACGAACGCCGCCAGGAGTGCGAGGAGCGTTTTACGCACGTCATAGCGCGGAGCGGTTTCAGCCGCAGACGATCGCGCAATCCCGGCCGATGCGCCGCCCGGAACCGCCGCACTTACGGCGATGTCGTTGCTGTCGAGCGCCATCCAATCCCCTTAGTGACGGCGGACCCCTCTATTCCTTGAAGCGGTACCCCACGCCGTACAGCGTTTCGATCACATCAAAGTCGTCATCGACCTGCTTGAACTTCTTCCGCAAGCGTTTGATGTGGCTGTCGATCGTCCGGTCATCAACATAGACCTGATCATCGTAGGCCGCATCCATAAGCGCATCGCGCGTTTTGACAACCCCCGGCCGCGTCGCAAGCGCCTGCAGAATGAGAAATTCCGTCACGGTCAGCGTCACTGCCTTGTTGTCCCAGTGGCAGGTATGACGCTCTGGATCGAGCTTCAACTTGCCACGCTCGAGGACGCGCTTGGCTTCATCCTCGACCGTCGTTCCATCCTTCGGTGCGGCACGGCGCAAAACGGCTTTCACACGCTCGACAATGAGACGCTGTGAAAACGGTTTAGCGATGTAATCGTCCGCGCCCATCTTAAGGCCGAACAGCTCGTCAATTTCTTCGTCCTTGGAGGTCAGAAAAATAACGGGCATCGCCGATTGCTGACGCACGCGACGCAGTAGTTCCATGCCGTCCATGCGCGGCATCTTGATGTCGAAGATACCGAGATCAGCGGGTTCTTCCGTCAGTGCTTCAAGCGCCGACACGCCATCGCCATAGGTCCGGACCTTGTAGCCTTCAGCCTCCAGCGCCATCCTGAGGGAGGTGAGAATGTTACGCTCGTCATCGACGAGTGCGATCGTGCTCTTTTCCTTCATCTTTTCCTCTCAAGCCCCCCTCGGAGCCGCGGTCTCGTGCCGAGCCGGATAAGGCGCTTATGGCGGCATGGTGGACCAATTGTGGCGCTTCGTTCAATGAAGGCCGGAGGCTGAATGGCACCTGAATATGCGACCTTAGTCACAACGGCAAGCAAAGGGCGAACTTTCTTGGCGTACAGATTCCGTCGCGGGTGTTCAGTGGGCCTATCGCCATCTTGTGTTGTTCGACATACAGTCTTCGGATATTTTCAGCGGTAACATAGTGTTACGGAATTTGACGTGAAGCGTGCGCCTAGGACCATCGCACAGCTTGAGCTTGCCTTCCTCGTTCCATAAGCAGCTTATCCGCCCTTGGAAGGCCAGCAGTACAGTACACGCAGCATTGGCGGCGGATCGAACAAGACTGCGAAGATCTGAATTTATTTTATCGTCCGGGCCGCGCCATTTCGCGCACCGGAGTGGCAGGGGTATATTCTGCAATGACCATTCAGCTGTTTCCCATCGCGCAATCCAGCAAAATTCGCCGGAATCTGCGCGAGGCAGACCTGATCGAGCATGTCATTCGACGCAATGAGGGACGATTGGCGGCCAGTGGCGCCGTCGTCGTCGAGACAGGGCAGCACACCGGGCGTTCGGCGCAAGACAAATACGTGGTTCGCGACCACGAGACCGAAAATGCGATCTGGTGGGACAACGCGAAAGAAATGTCGGACGAACAATTCGACAGGCTGCTCGCGGATTTCATTTCATTCGCCAGCCACAAAGAGATTTTTGTCGAGGATCTTTTTGCCGGAGCCGATGCCGAACACCGACTCAACACGCGCATCGTGACCGAGTATGCGTGGCACTCGCTTTTCATTCGCCATCTTCTGCGACGGCCTGAAGCTGCCGAACTCGAGAGCTTCGTACCGGCATTCACCGTCGTCGATCTGCCGAGCTTTCGCGCCGCGCCGCACT
>DATLJG010000190.1:0-1968 GCA_035538995.1 Hyphomicrobium sp.
CGTGGCTCCAATTCAGCTGTCCTTCCAATCCGGCTGACGTTTATCGAGGAACGCGCCGATACCTTCGCAAGCGTCGGCCGTCATCATGTTCTTGACCATGACCTCGCTGGCGAAGGCATAGGCCTGATCCAGAGGCATCTCTGCCTGCCGGTAGAACGCCTCCTTGCCGATTGCCACGGTCGCCTTCGATTTCGCGGCGATCTTGCGCGCCATCCCGAGCGCTTCCGCCATCGCCTGACCCGGCGCGACAACCCGATTGACGAGACCGGCAGTCATCGCTTGCTCCGCGTCCAGCGCGTCACCCAGAAGCAGCATCTCCATCGCCTGCTTGCGCGAAACGTTGCGCGACAGCGCCACCATAGGCGTCGAACAGAAGAGTCCGATGTTCACGCCCGGCGTCGCGAAATCGGCCGTTTCCGACGCCACCGCCAGATCGCACGTTGCGACGAGCTGGCATCCGGCTGCCGTGGCCCGGCCTTCGACTGCCGCGATCACCGGCTTCGGACAGGCGACGATTGCCTGCATCATCGCCGAGCAGGCCTGCATGGTATCGCGGAAAAAGGCCACGCCGCCATCGCTGTCGCTGCGGCGCGCCGTCAGCTCTTTGAGGTCGTGCCCCGACGAAAAGACTTTGCCGTTCGCCGCGACGATGATCGCCCCGATCGTGGGGTCGCCGCCGAGCCGTTCGATGTGGTCCCGAAAATCGCCCAGCAACGTCCGCGACAAGGCGTTGCGCGCCTCGGGACGATTGAGCGTCAGAACCGCGATTCCCCGTTCCGCCTCCGAAACGAGAAGCAATGGCGACGCGCCGGGTGATCGATCCTGCATTTCCTACCTGCAAATCAGCGGCGCCAGCGAGCGGCCTCGATCTGCGCGCTACTGCAACGCCTTTTCGATCTCCGCCTTGTGCGCCTTCACGATATCAACGTTTTCCTTGTACTGCAGTTTCGGCGTCGTGCTGATCGCCTCTGTCAGTTCGTCCATCAATTGCTTTTTGTCCGTATCGGGAATGCTCGAGTCTTTCTCGACATCGTCGCGCTCCTTCTTCAGCGCTTCGACCGGATCGACGAAATTGCCGGTCTTCGCATCGAGACCGGCCATGACGATGGAGATGTTGGCGGCAACGTCGTCGAGCTCCGCAAAATTGCTGAAGCCGTGCTTCGTTGCGATCCCTTCGAGCTCCGCCTGCAACGCCGGGTCGGGATTGTCGCCGGCCGCCTGAACCTTGGAGGCGACAGCCGAAAGGTCCGGCTGGGCGGCGATGAAGTGCTTCACCTGGTCTTCGGTGAGCTTGATCTGTTTGACGTCATCCGAATTGCTGCCGTCATCGGCAGCCGCTGCTTTGTCGGCAGCTGCCGGAGGCTCTGGCGTTTGCTGTGCGTGGGCCGCTGCAAGTCCGCCCAGAAGCCCGACAGCAAGCAACCCAACTCGTCCCGCCATCACGGCTTTCGAGACCCGCATCGTGTTCCTCCACGTTGAACCCAACCCGACCATATGCCTGATCGCTGTCAGCGACCTGACATGGCGACTGAGACAAGATTAAGAAGGGCTCTCGCTCCGCTTGGGAACGGCCAATCAGGCCAACGCGCGGCGACCGTGCCGGATCCGTTGCAAATCGCTCAGACTGCCCGCACCGAGCGCCACCCGCAGGCCGCCCCGATAGCCACGCTGCGAACGTACATCGCAAACACCCAATGCGGGTCAAGTGCCTGCATCTCGAGCAGCGTTTCGCGTCGCACATGCCGGCGCTGGACCAGATCATTCGCAAGCTGGCGCGTGGACTTGGCGCAGATTTGGCCGATACGCGACCTGCGGAACGACTTGGCGACGATGTAACATCCGCAAACGAAGCATCCGCTGGCGAGGGCTGCAGTCGACATAATTGCTCTCCCCTGAAAAAGCCGAGACCGTGAAAAATAGAAAGTATAAAGAAAGTATGTACACTGATTCTCTTCGGCGAATTGCATT
>DATLJG010000191.1:0-2897 GCA_035538995.1 Hyphomicrobium sp.
CGAGCGTAAGGATACCGACACGGATCACGAGCGCGCGGGCACCCTTCTGCCGGCTTCCGAAACAACCGCCCATCCGGGAACGACGGCCGAAATCCTGGCGCCGAAAACCCAGGAAGTCGCGGAAGAGACACCCGAGCAGGAACAGGCTCGCGTGTTCGCCAAGCTCAAGGGCATGACCTCGCCCAAGGAAGAAGAACCGGAAGAAGAAAAAGAACCGGAAGCGGAACCGGAAGAAAAAGTAGAAGAAGAAAACAAAGATCAGGACAAGAGCGCGTAAAACGGGCTCTTCACGTCCCGTGTTTTCGTTTCCTCGAACTCACGCCTTGGCATTCACCTCTTGACGCGCCATGGCGAGAGCGTCCTCGATTTGCGGCGCATAATGCACGAGCGGCTGCCGCAGGCCGGCGGCAAGCAGCGTTTGACGAACGTGTTGCCTCGCCGCCGTAAAGTAAACGATCGTACCGGCGCGGCTGTGCTTGTGCGCGAAGCCCTCAAGGGTTTTGGCTGCCGTGCTGTCTATCAGCGGCACCTCTGAGAAATCGAGCACCAAAGCCTTCGGCTGGGCGCCGATGCGATCCAGCAATGCGCTGACGGCTGCGGTCGCGCCGAAAAAGAACGCGCCCGAAATCCGATAGATCATAATATCGTCGCTGGCGGTGTCGGGCAGCTCGCTGCTTGAGCGATCGGTCCGATCGGCCGTGTCTTTCGCAACCAGCGGACTACCCGTTTCCACTTCGACGGCTTCGGCCATGCGGTGCAGAAACAGGAAGGCCCCAAGCGTGACGCCGACCGCGATCGCCGTCGTCAGGTCGACGAGAATGGTCAGCAGGAAGGTCGCCAGCAGCACGACGGCATCACCCCAGGATGCGCGAATGAGGCTCGCAAATTCCTCTTTCTCGGCCATATTCCACGAGACAACGGCCAGAACGCCGCCAAGGCTGGCAAGCGGGATGTAAGTGGCGAGCGGCGCGGCCACCAGCATGAACAGCAAAACAAACGCGGCGTGCATAATTCCCGAAACGGGTCCGTGCGCTCCGGCGCGAATGTTGGTCGCCGTGCGTGCGATTGTGCCGGTCACGCACATGCCGCCGAAGACGACGGCAGTAAAGTTTCCCACGCCTTGCGCCACCAATTCGCAATTCGATCGGTGCTTGCGGCCCGTCATCCCGTCGGCAACGACCGCCGATAGCAGACTTTCGATGGCTCCCAACAGCGCGATAGAAATGGCATCCGGGATTGCGGCATGGATCTTCGCGAGAGTGATATCGGGGAGATGTGGTGCGGGCAGCATCCGGGGAATGCCGCCGAACCGCGATCCAATCGTCGCGACATCGAGATGCAGAAGCGCCGCGAGCAAAGCAGTTACGGCGACGGCAATCAGCATGCCGGGCCAGTTCGGCTTTAGGCGGCGCACCCCGATAATGACGAGGACGGAGAGCACCGAAATCATGACGGTGGCTGGGCGGATCGAGCCGATGCTTGCAAAAATCGCCTGCAGCTTCGGGATCAAGGCCGCAGGCTCGTGCGCCATGTCGAGACCTAATAGATCTTTTAACTGGCTGGCGAAAATGATGACGGCGATGCCCGCCGTGAACCCAACGGTCACCGGAAACGGGATGTACTTGATGTAGGTCCCAAGGCGGAGGAAACCGGCGGCCACCATGATCAGTCCGGCCATAGCCGTGGCGAGCACCAAGCCGTCGTAGCCCTTGCGCTCAACGATCGAGGCGATCAGCACAATGAACGCGCCCGCTGGGCCACCGATCTGAAAGCGGCTGCCGCCAAGCGCGGAAATCAGGAAGCCGCCGACGACGGCGGTAAATAAGCCCTTCTCGGGTGAAAGACCGGAGCCAATGGCAATGGCCATCGACAGCGGCAATGCCACGATGGCGACAGTCAGACCGGAGATGGTGTCTGCGCGAAAATCGGCAAGGCCATAGCCCTCGCGCAGCAATACGGTGACGAGCTTCGGCGTGAAAAGCGCAGCCGTGCTCGGCGCAACACGCTTCGTCCCGGCCATTGCGGACGTCTCCATGACGACTCTCAAAACTCTGCCGCTCGGACGGCGATGATGAGCAATTCTTCGATCTAGTCCGGGGTTCGGAGTGCGCCGCGCCTCTTGCGGGCCTGAGTGGGCGGCGGGTTCACGTTCTTTGCCGGAACGCTCGCCTTGAAGCGAACGCCGCGGCCTTGCCCGATGCTCGGCGTGTTCTCGCCTATGAGTTCGATGCCGGCGTTATCAAGCGCGCCGACGACCTTCATCAGCGTATCGACGACGCCGCGCACATTGCCTTCACTGGCCTCCATGCGCTGGACGGTCGGCAATGAGATGCCCGCCAATTCTGCAAGTGTGTGCTGGTCGATGCCGAGGAGAGCCCTTGCGGCCCGCATTTGCGCAGCTGTAATCACCGGTTCTACCTTCGATATACGTCCAACACGTTACTTATGATGTATAATACATCAATATACACTTTAGACGCATAACATTCGCACTCCGCCGCGGTGATCATCGCCCTTCACCGGGTCACCGGCATCGACGCCCCCGGCACCCTGCGAATCGAGGATTGCTGCATGAACCTGCATTCGCTAGCGTCCTCTTGGCTTTCAATCCGACGCGGCCCTGGGGCGGTCGCGCCACCGGTGTTCTTGGATCAGATAGCGGGGCGGTAGACGTGACGAATCCCTTCGAACAAGACCTTGCAAAAAATCCCGCGAACTATCAGCCGCTGACGCCGTTGTCGTTCCTCGCCCGGTCGGCGATCGCCGCCCCCAATCACACGGCAATCATCCACGGCAATGCGCGCATCTCCTACGCCGAGTTTTACGCACGCAGCCGCCGCCTCGCGAGTGCGCTTTCGGCGCGCGGCATCGGTCCGGGCGATACGGTCTCCGTCATG
>DATLJG010000192.1:0-2972 GCA_035538995.1 Hyphomicrobium sp.
CCGATCCGCCGATGCGGAAGCGATGGGTCTCATCACGCAGCTCGTCTCCAAGCAGGACATTGAAACGACCGTTCGCGCCCTGGCGACGGAAATCGCCGAGAACGCGCCGCTCTCGGTCGCGGCCGCCAAACACGTCATCGACGAAATTTCCCGTCACCCCGAACATCCCGACATGGCGAAATTGGATGCCGTGGTCGAAGCCTGTTTTGCGAGCGACGACTACGCCGAGGGCCGGCGTGCCTTCCTCGAAAAGCGCAAACCGAAATTCAAAGGCACATGACCCATTCACAGCATGTCGTTCGCTTCCTGTTGGCCGTCGGCATTTTGAGTGCCCTCGGTGCCGCATCCGCTTCAGCCGGCGACGCGGCGCTTCAGCATGCCTGCTTTGCACCGTCAGCGCTTGCGGCTGTGCCCGGTGAAGAGCGCGCGGCGAAAGGCATTCACACCTACGATGCGCCGACGAAGCTCGGGGATTTCAAACAGGCCGCGCCGGTGCCGGACGCGCTTCGCGGCGCAATCCGGCGTGTCGACCTGCCGAAGGGTGAAAAAGTCATCGCGCTGACCTTCGATCTCTGCGAACAGCGCGGCGAGGTCGCCGGATATGAGGGTCGGATTTTCGATTATCTGCGCCAACAAGGCGTCAAGGCGACGTTCTTTGCTGGCGGCAAATGGATGACGTCGCATCAAACCCGCACCGAGCAACTGATGCTCGATCCGCTGTTCGAGATCGGTAATCATACAGAGACGCACGCCAATTTGCGCTTGCTGCAACCGGCAGCGGTCCGGCAGCAGGTGCTGGAGCCGCAGAAAGTCTACGAAGATACACGCGCCAAGCTCGGCGCCAACCAGTGCCTCGCGTCGACCCCGAATGCGCTCGCGAGCATTCCCGAGCAGCCGAAGGTCTTTCGTTTCCCATATGGCGCCTGCAATGACGCGGCGATGAAAACCGTGAACGACGCGGGCATGCTCGCCATTCAATGGGACGTCGCAACGGGCGACCCGGATCCGCATGTATCGGCGGCGCGCATCGCAGACGCCATGGTCAACGAAGCGAAGCCGGGGTCGATCATCGTCAATCATGCGAACGGGCGCGGCTGGCATACGGTGGAAGCGTTGCCGATCGCCATTCCGAAGCTCAAGGCCAAGGGCTACAAGTTCGTGACCGTCAGCGAGTTGATCGCGATGGGCAAGCCGGTGATCACCAGCGAGTGCTACGATCGCAAACCCGGCGACACCAACCGCTATGATTTCCTGTGGGCCTTGCAGCGGCCCCTGAACGGCAAAGCGAACGCGGCTAAGATGTCCGCTGCGCCCGAGATGCGCGCGACGCACGTGAAGCGGAAACATTGGGCAACGTCCGTCAAGGCGCTACCGGCGCACCGTAAGCAGCCAACTGTCAACTGACATGAGCGAGACTCGCATCGAAGTTTCACCAATCGCGGGCGTGACGTTCACTGCGATGACGGCGCTGGCGGCGGAGACGATCGGACCGTCACTGGCGAAAATCGATCCCTGGGCGCGCTATGCCTACACACCGGAAGCGTTGACGGCCTTCCTGGCGGCCGAAGAGCCGGGCTCGCCACGCTTTGCAATCAATTCCGGCCGAGCGATTGCCGGCGCCTTCGCCATCAAAGAAAACTGGCTGCGCGGGCCTTACCTGCAATTCCTCGGACTGCTTCCGGCGTTTCAGGCTCACGGCATCGGCAGTGCCGTGCTCGCTTGGTTCGAAACGCGCGGCCACGATGCGCACGCGCAAAATCTCTGGGTCGTCGCATCCGAGTTCAATGAGCGAGCGCTGTCATTCTATGAAAAGCATGGCTTCCGCCGCGTCGCGCCACTCACCGATCTCGTCGTTGAGGGATGCTCGGAAATTCTCCTGAGAAAGAAAATAGCCCCCAACTGAGCTTCGCTCGGTCCTATCTCGCAGATGCAAGAGACATTATTTACAGATCTTTTTTGTGCGCCGCATTCCGAAACGGTGTTGAGAAGAAGCCGCATCACTCGTTCTTCATCGCGAATCCGAGACTAAGCGTGTGCGCCGGAAACTCCTGCGCTTTTCGCACGGCTTCCGCACCGAATATATTTTCGGCCGCATGGAACGAGCACCAGCGTTGCAGGTTTGTGTCGGTGCTGTACCGGAAAAACGGCGGTCAAACGACTGACGTTCTCCGCAGCGCAAAATGCTTTTCGCTTGTCAGCGCTGCGCGCCGCTGCGTAGCTTCGGCCTCGCTTCGCAACGGGAAGCGGAACGAAATCTGAAACTCTCTGACGAGAGGACATGACATGACGATGCAAGTAAGACTCAATGTTCTTGCCGCAGCTCTGTCATTTGGTTTCGTGATGGCGGTCGTGCTCGGGATGATATGAGAGCGATCCACCCGGAGGAAATGCCTGAAACAGTGAACCCGCACCCATAGCTCCAAGGAGCCAACGAGACGGGGAGCTTTCCAGGAGATGGCGCGAGCCAAATGACGTCGGCGCGGCACCGAGGTGACCGCGCCGATTTTTTTCCGATCCATCGATCGCCGGAAGCGAGGCTGCGGCTATGCCGCTTGCGTCGCCTTCGCCGGGCGGCGATCGTAATTCAACACCGGCGACAGCCAACGCTCCGCTTCCTCGACCGTCCAGCCCTTGCGCGCCGCGTAGTCTTCGACCTGGTCGCGTTCGACCTTACCGACACCGAAGTAGTGGCTATCGGGATGCGCGAAGTAGAGACCCGACACGGAAGCGCCCGGCCACATCGCGAAACTCTCGGTCAGTTCGATGCCTACGGATTTCTCGACATCCATAAGTGTCCAAAGGGTCGCCTTTTCCGTATGATCGGGCTGAGCCGGATATCCGGGAGCCGGCCGGATGCCCTGATACTTTTCGAGGATCAGTTCGTCGTTCGTCAGCTTCTCGCCCTTGGCGTAACCCCAAAGCTCCTTGCGCACCTTGTGATGCATGGCTTCGGCCAACGCTTCAGCAAAACG
>DATLJG010000193.1:0-7921 GCA_035538995.1 Hyphomicrobium sp.
GTCGTGGATGCTGTTCGAAGTATTGCTGACAGCCACTCGTAATCGGGAATAATTGAATATTCAGCGCAGTGTGCCATGTCTTCTTCAAAGTCCTCCCATTGCATCGCTCTGAGCTGCTGCCTGCTGAAGCGATCAAGCACCGATTTGCGCTGTATTTGGACGACGGGATTACATGCATTTGCCGCTAACGACGCTTCAACAGCGCCGGTATCGCTCCCGAGGTAGCCGAGGTAAGCTTCCCCAGATTCAAACGAATTCTCGTTATGCTTGAGAAGCGAATTTATCTCGACGAAGGCGACTCCCCCTTTCCCCTCGATCGGTCCGTTGTCGGGCGTGACTGCTCTGACTTCCAGCCTTCCTGCAAGTCGGGCAGGGGATGCCGTGTAGATTCCGCCACTGATGTAAAAGTCGATGTCTCCATCGATTAAAGCTCGATTCAAAAGATTATGATCAGTCGAAATTGTGCGAGCCGATCCGAAAATGGTTCGAACTGCATGAGCGAATGTTGAAGCAGCAGCCTCGTCGAAATTACCAAACGGGTTGAGGTCCGCAGCAATTGCAATATGTATGACGTTGAAATCCTCGTATGAAAGGATGCCAAAGCGCTTGCGGAAATCAGGATCTAACGCAAGACCAAAGCCACGCTCTCTCACAAGGTCGATCGACAGACGCTTTTGATTGATAACGAGATTAAATGGACCGCATCGTTGCGGGATGCCGATTACGTCTCCTGTTGGACTCGTCGCAGGGGCTATAAATCGACCGAACATCCCGGATAGACTCTTTACCTCGGCGGCGAACTTATCCGGCAGATCGAGAATGACACCGGCCGGATGCAAGACGTTGCGGACAAACGGTGTGTTGATGTTGATGATGTCCCAGCTCTCCGGGGTCGCTTGCATCATGCGGCACGCAAGATGATCCGACAAATGTATCTCGCCTTCGATTTCGATGCCCGTATCCCTGCGCAGGGCCACAGCAAATGAACCGTCGGTGTAGCCGTCCCATCCAAGATATCGCAGTTTTGTCATCGCACCCCCACCTGTCGTCGTGGATTTGGCGACGAAGGTGAAATCTCTTCCTCTGAGAAATAAGAGTGGGACAATGGTGGGGTTTCCCATTTGCCCCTTTCAACTAAGCGCGACAAATCCTCGATCATCCAGATAAATAATTCGGCACCTTCCGCGCGTGTTGCCAAGCTAGGTTTTCCGGTGACGCCATTTGTACTGGTGCGATTGACCGGATGCGAGAACACCAACCCCGATGTGCGATCACAATCATCGGCACTCTTAATCGCATCGCCTCTCACAATTTCAGGCGCAACAGAAAGCATCAAAGCCGTCTCAGCGCGGTTTGCATGCCAATCTTCGCCATCCGAGGAATGAGAAGCGCTTACGCGCTCACTGATTTGTGCGGTATTGATAACCGCAACCATGAGATCGTCGTGCTCGGCTCTGAGCATCTCAAGTGCGCACCTCAGAGGCGCAGCATTTGTCACGTGGCCGTTGACAATAATCAGACGACGCACACCGCTATAATAGGCCCAGTCTCCAATCTCTTTCACCAAAGTGATAAGTGTGATCGGCTGCAAGGCGATCGTTCCAGGCCAGCGGCGGCTGTGTCCCAGCGAGCAGCCATAAGGGATCGTCGGAAGCATCAATGCACCGGTTCTGTCCGCCACCGCGCGACAAAGCCGGTCGGCGATCACGGTGTCCATGCCCGTCGCAAGATGTGGTCCGTGCTGCTCTGTCGCTCCTACCGGAAGGAGTGCGGTCTTATTTGCGTCGTCCAGATCTTTCGCAAATTCAGTCCAGGTGCGCTCTGCCCAAATCATGTTTGATCCAATTTGCCGAATTGAATAGATCTGGCACATATAGCTTGTTTGCGCATGAACCAGATCATCGGGGAAAAAAGGAAAGCGCTGCCAGGGAACCCGCAAGCGCTTTCCAGTTAAGAGTGCCTTTGAGGTTACGGGGCAGCACTTCGCGCGATTAATAGAATTTCAGGTAACGTTCCAATTCCCACGTCGAGACATGATTGGTGTACGCGTGCCATTCATCGCGCTTGAATTCGAGCCACGATTTGAACATCGCGTCTCCCATAACTGTCTTGGAGATTGGATCAGCCTCGAAGGCGTCGAGCGCTTCCGAAAGTGTGCCGGGCAGTTGCTTTACACCCAGCTGCACGAGTTCCTCGGGCGACTTGAGATACATGTTATCCAAATGGGGATCGCCGGGATCAAGCTGTTCACGCACGCCTTCGAGACCCGCAAGAATAGTCATCGCAGCGCCGAGATAGGGATTGCACGCACTGTCGGCGACTCGAAGCTCGACGCGACCGCCGCTCTTAGGAATGCGAACAGTGTTGGTGCGATTGTTGTTGCCATAGCACAGGAAGACCGGCGCCCAAGTAAAGCCCGACATGCTTCCTTTGGTGACAAGCCGCTTGTAACTGTTAACGGTCGGCGCGACCACGGCACAAATGGCGGGCAAGTGCTTCATAACGCCCGCGATGTAGTGATATCCGAGTTCGCCTAGCTTGCAGCCGCGTGGGTCATCTGCCGAGGCAAAAAGGTTCTTGCCGGTCTTCTTGTCGGTGAGTGACATATTGAAGTGAGCGCCGCTGCCTGCTCGATCGGCATACGGCTTGGGCATGAACGTCGCGAATCCACCGTGCTTACGGGCAATTTCATGTGCCATCAGTCGGAAGAAAACATATCGGTCTGCCATCGTAAGCGCATCGGCATGGCGGAAATCGATCTCGAACTGACCGATGCCGTCCTCATGATCCATCGAGTAAACGTCCCAGCCCAGATTATTCATCGCAGTGACAAGCTCAAAGAGCCAGCCGCGATTATCGAGAAAACGGGAAACGTCGTATGCAGGCTTCGCGAGGTGGTGACGGTCGGAAAGAGGCTTAAAGCCAACCTGCTCGTCATCCTTCAGAACGAAGAATTCAGCTTCGATGCCGAGATTGACTCCGTAACCCATTTGGTCCGCGATCGCCAATGTACGTTGCAGAATATTGCGGCTGCACGGTTCAAATGGCTTTCCGCCGCACCACAGATCACTCGCGAACCATGCCACTTCGTTGTTCCAAGGAAGGACGATTGCAGAACGAATATCGGGATGCGCCGATACTTCCTCATCGCTGACATCTTGGGGGACACCGTCGAGCGCTGCCCCCGTGCACAATTCTGATCCATCGATCATATCCTCGAGGTGTGGAAGCGAGACAACCTTCGTCTTCGAGACCCCGTGCATGTCGACATAAGATGGCATCATGAATTTGACGCCGGCTGCTTCGAGTTTCTTTTGCAAAGTTGCGATTGAACTAGCTTTGTCCGTGGTCATTGTTTCTCATCCTTAAGTGCAAAGAGTGTTATTAAATGCGCATGCTGATTGTTTGCGAATGCGCTTAGGCTTTCGCAAATTGAGAAAGTCGTTTTTTTTAGTAGACCGCGATCGAGTATCCGAAGGCGATGACGGCGCCTCCGGCAAGAAGCGTGAGATAGGGGAGGATGCCTGCCCGCGTTTTCACGTCGGCCTCGTCGACACCTGCAAAATCCTCAAACGTTTGTTTTGGAAATTGCCCACCATCCACGACAAAATGTCGGAATGCGAAGACAGGTAGGATCATTAGAGCAACGGCAAACCCGGCGGCCAGCGTTCCCGATCCCCAAATATTCGCGCCCATGCCAAGCAATAGCAGGTTAACGAATCCAAGAAAGGCTCCTATTGCCAATACCGGCTTTGCCGCCTTGTAAGGACGCGGCATGTCCGGCCGATCAATGCGATGAAGCCACCCTGATTGAAGATTGAGAAAGTTGAAGATCATGTAGTTGACGTTGGCAATCGCCAATAGGAACACGTAGTCCGACATCATGAGCAACAGCATGTTGAAGCATAGGTCCGTCCACATGGCGGCCACGGGCGCGCCATGGCTGTTGACGCGACTAAGATATCGCGGAAGCCATCCGTCGATTGATCCCTGGTACAAGGTGCGAGCCGAGCCGGCCATGGACATGCTGACGGTCAAGAGCAATGCCAAAATCAGCATGACGACGAGAACGTTCTTGATGATTGTCCCGCCGCCAATCATTCCGGCCATGGCATCAGCCACACCCATGCCGCTGTAAATTCCCGGGTCGAGCATGCCGTTGAGTCCAAGCGCACCTTGGAAAGCAAGCGGCACTAGCGAGAAGACGAATACACAAAGCAAACCAGCAGCTATCAAAGCCCGTGGGGTATCTGTCCCCGGGTTACGAAATTCGCGTGTGTAGCAGACTGCTGTTTCAAATGCGTAGGTTGACCAAGCAGCGATAAATAGGCCACCCGCGAAGACTGTCCACCCAGCAATATCCCAGGAGCCAGCAACGGGATTGCCAGCAGAGTCGTGAGCAAGCGGAACGAAGGGCAAATAATTATCGAAAGAGATGTTCCCAGAAAAAATCGGCACGAGACCAATGAGGATTAGCGGTGCGAGCGCGGTTATAGCAATATTCGTTGCAAATTGGCGGCTTTGATAATCCCGCGATGCTGCACGCAAAAAACCGTCAGCACCAACAGCCAACCCAACACAAAAACGGAATTGATACGTAAGCTGAGGCCCTGCTTCAGAAAGTCGAGATTGACCAGGGTGATTTGCCAAGTTTGGATCCAGTGATCGGGGGAAAAAAAGAGATTGAGGATGTATCCAGCGCCAAGCCCTGTACCGATTGCCAGAACAGGCGACCACGAAAACCAATTCGACCATACTGAAATGGGGCCAAGCATCTTGCCGTAGCGAACCCATGCAAGCGCACCGTACACAGACGCTCCGCCTGACTTGTGGGGATACATCGACGAAATTTCGGCATATGTAAAAGCCTGGACAAACCCGAACAGGATCGAAATCGTCCAGACAAGCGGAGAGATATTTCCGGCAGTTGCAGCAATTGCCCCGACGGAAAACAGCACAAGAGCCGGTGTTCCCGCTGCGAACCAAAAAGCATGTGTCCAATTCAAAGAGCGAACAAGCGAATGGGTGCTCTCAACACCTGCTGATTGGGCGGATGGAAGTGACAGAGTCGTATCGGTCATCTAACCCCCTTTGGCGGACGGCACTTTTCGTGCTCTCCCCGCTCGTTTTGCGTTTCCAAGCGTGGACAACTTGACACACCTTTATTGATCGGTCAATCAAATTTGACTGAACGATCAAACGAAGCGCCGTAAACTTTCGTATTTGGGGATTTTTAGAATGTCAGCGAGCGGCAATTCATAGTCATTGAGGGGGTCACTCGTCGTATCCGACGAGAGCCCAAAAGGCTTTTCGGAAGCTAGCGACTGCAGCCTCAATGTTTAGCTTTGGCTGAATGATGGAGCGCACCATGATGCCGTCAAGATGCGTCGACGCGAACTCTGCCGCACCTCGCGGCGACGTATCGTTGAATAGCCCCTCGCGTTGTCCTCGTCGAATGGCATTGCTCAAGATCTGAATCTCGACATCGTAGAATTTTTTGACAACATCATCCAAAAGGCGGCTTTGCGATTGCGAGCTCGAATAGTCCATGAGAATTTTGACCAGCCGTCGAATATCTTCCGCGAGTTCGACGTGCATCTGGAACCAATCGTTTATCAAGTCGACTGGCTCGGAATGCTTGCTCGCGACCTGCTCATAGTTTCGCATTGCTGCCGCGACCGCCTCTTCAAGAGCTGCGCGAAACAGTGCTTCTTTGTCTTCGAAATAATAGTAGAGGAGAGACGTAGGCACTCCGGCGAGGCGCGCGATGTCCTTGATGGTGATAGCGGAATAATCCCGCTCCGAAAAAAGATTCAGTGCCGCCGAAAGTATCTTCTGTTGCCGAGCCAATCCTTCTTTATGGCCAGCATCCTTCTGAGTTGCCTTTTGCGTCCGCGTCTTGGTCGTCATTGTGTGCATACGTCCTTAATTTCCGAATGCAGCCGCGCCGGGCTGACAATGTCAGAGGGGACGTCGCTTCCCCCAAGGCAGGCATGCTGATTCATGCCTAACCTACAACAGCTTATAGAAAATATACATGCTGAGCTTCTGCCGCAGTTGGGTGCTGGCAATGTTGCCGATTACATCCCCGAACTGGCTAAGATCAATCCTCGCAAGTTTGGCATCGCGATTGAAACGTTAGATGGCGGCTCATACTTCGCGGGGGATGCAGACGAGTCTTTCTCTATCCAAAGTATCTCTAAGGTCTTTGGTCTTACGCTGGCGCTAGGTAAGTATGGAGATGCGCTGTGGCGACGTGTAGGGCGGGAACCGTCGGGAAGCAGCTTTAACTCGATTGTGCAGCTCGAGCACGAGAACGGTATTCCACGAAACCCCTTTATCAATGCCGGTGCAATCGTGGTCAGCGACGCCATCCTGGCAGGCCATCGCCCTAAAGAGGCGATTGGTGAGCTCTTGCGATTTGTACGTCATATCGCTGATGACGATGCCATTGTGATCGACCCGGCGGTTGCGCAATCAGAGCAAAAGACAGGATATCGCAACTTCGCTCTCGCAAACTACATGCGGTCGTTTGGAAATCTAAGACATTCACCAGAGCTCGTGCTCGGCGTTTACTTCCATCAATGTGCGATCTCAATGACTTGTCGTCAACTTGCCCGGGCAGGCTTTTTTCTCGCCAATGGGGGGCGCAATAAAAATGGATTTGCTGTGATCCCACGCGAGCGTGCCCGGCGTATCTGTGCATTGATGCTGACCTGTGGCCACTACGATGCGTCAGGCGACTTTGCATTCCGAGTTGGACTGCCAGGCAAGAGCGGAGTTGGTGGAGGCATTCTCGCGATAGCTCCAGGCGAAGCCTCGATCGCCGTTTGGTCCCCCGGCCTAAATCGATACGGAAATTCCGAACTCGGAACACAAGCACTCCGATTGCTTGCAGAACGCACTGGGTGGTCGGTATTCGGATAAAAACCGCCAATGCTGATTTCACGAGCCTGCATCTACCTAAATACTGCTGAGTTGAGTGATAGGTAGGTCGCCGATGATTGAAGTAGTCCAGCAAGCGGACATCGTTATCTAGATGTTCGCTTCTGAAATCGAGCGGCCGATTCCATTGCGGACGGTCACGAGAAGCCGCTTCGGATCTTTCTCGATCGTGATGTCATTGTGCTTCAGTGCATAGAGTTCCGTTGTCGGCGGACGTACGAACGAATGCACCCAGAGATAATGAGGTCATACAACTCACGTTCTACCTCGACGCCCCGAATGATTGCGTTGTCATCAGCTAGTTTTTTCGCACCTTCCAGTAACTGCTGATACTCGTCACGATCCCGTTCGACCAATGGCGCAAAACGAAAGAAAGGGCGGGAATTGTCGTGCTGACTCTGACGGGGAGTTGCGGGAACAAAATCGATCAGCCCGTCGTCTCGCGCAACCTTAAGAACATTGCGAAACGTCGCCATCAGCATGCTGCGTGTTGAGGACGAGAGATCAGATCTTTTGCGGACGAGCCCTGTGCAGCAAAAAGGCTGGAAGCATCAGCTTCCAGCCAAGTATGTGCACACCGCTCGTTGCGCGCACAGGGAAGAGATAAGAATTTGCCAAAAGAGACATGATCCGCCAATCTTGAGCCTCCGGCATTTATTGTAAGACTCAATCACCAGCGCACCGTTTGGGTGCGCCAGAGATGAAATTTGCGGAGTCAGGCTGTCACCCATCCGGCAAGCAGAGACATGCCTGCGATAAGGCCGACGCCACCAGCAAACTTGTTCAAGACGCCGGATAGTGCGCCGAGACGATTGAAGCCTGATCCAAGGGCGAGCCCGGAGAGGTGCAGACCACCTGTCGCCACGACGAAGCCCGCGGCGTAAGGCAAGAATGCGATCCCAAGACCTGCGCCCTCATTGCCGTGCGCATGGCCGTGAAAGAGGGCAAACACTCCCACCAGCGCCATCGCCGCGAT
>DATLJG010000194.1:0-19216 GCA_035538995.1 Hyphomicrobium sp.
GGTGAACTTCACGTGGCTGGCGAGCGTCGTGCCGAGATCGTTGACGTAAACGTCCGACTGACCGCCGTCATCCCACCAGGTGACCTGCTGACCGACCCAACCGGAAACCGTCAGCGATACCTTGCGGTTGCCCTTGCGCGCCGTGGTGCTTTCAAGTTCCGCGATGCGTTCTTCGAGATCCGCGCAGCAGTTCCCCCCAAGGTCCGCTGCCGATGCACTGCTGACCGACATGCCGCCTGCCAGCAGGCCTGCCGCCACCAGGGCACTCAGACTGTACTTGCTCATTGACCTACTCCCGTCTGCTTCGACTTGAGGAATGACGGACGGAACGATTAAGTGTTCGGCCCAGCACTCTTCTTTGGCGATGTTTCTTGATTAACCCGTCGTCAAACCCGTCTTCTGCGGCCTACGGGCCATCCCCCCGAATCACCGCTCCGGGCAATGCTTAAAGCAGATAAGGGTTGGGCGTGAAATAGCTTTGGGGAACGTAGCTGTGGAATCGCTGGGGTTTGTGACGCAAATGTCACGAGCGGATGGGCGGCCACAGAGTCGTCAAAATGTGCATTCCGCAGGCTTTCGGACCCAATTTGCCACGTGCGATGGCCGCAATTGTTTTAGCGGTTCATCGGATCATGGCGTCTCTCTGAGAGAGCGGCCTGCGATGACGACTGGGTCTGAATAAATCTTCGCGAAAGAAACGCCAAGAGAATAACGATGAGCGCCGCCGCATGCGTCACCACGACCATCGTCGGGCGTGTGGCGAACGTCGCGAGCACAAAATGTTCATAGAACGCCGGGTGGAAACGATCGATCTGGCCGAAGCTCCAGCGATACTGCTCCTGCATCGAGTCAAGCAGCAGATAGGCATTCGTCAGCGCATTGCCGTTGATCCATTCGAAGGCCGCCACCCCGATCACCGCGAAAAATTTCGCAATGGCGTTCAGTCCTTCGACGGCGTGATCGTAGATGAACAACAGTGCGAACAGCGCGATGTGAACGGTGACAAAGAATTGCCAGAGAAAGTCGACCTGGCCCCGCACGTCCATCATGGCCTCGACGAGGGTGCTTTCCTGAAGCGGCGACATTCTCATCCCCCGAAAATATCCGCGTGCGTTCGATCTCCCAGCCTGGTCTATAGACTAGCAATCCGGCCGGACCCAACTATTTGCTGGTGACGGTTTCCGCCCGGTCGGCCGTTGGTATGGTCGGACGGGAAAGTCACACACCGGCGGAGGTGCAGTGGAAAATCTGCCACAATCATTATTTAGCACGTTGAAGCTCGGTGTTTGGGCGGCGTTTCGCGCCGGCGTACACCCGAGCCATCAACGCTCATCGCAGGGGCTGGCAGTATTCCAAGCATGACAGGGAAATTGGTCGATCGGCGGTCGGTGCTCGGACAGGCCGCAATGGGAACTTTTGCCCTTGCGGCGGCGAAACTTGCCTTTGCGGCGACCGCTGCGGAGGCGGCAGGCGAGGCGTCGGCGCAGCTCACTCCGTTCAACGCGACGAATGTCAACGCGGAGGCCAAGCGGCTCGCGGACCAACCGTTCTCAAAACCGAGTCTGGATCTTCCTGCGCCCTTCAACAAGCTCAGCTACGATCAGTATCGCGATATCCGGTTTCGCCCCGAGAAGGCGATATGGAAAGACGAGCATCTTGGCTTCGAGGTGCAGCCGTTCGCGATGGGCTGGCTCTATGACATGCCGGTCGACCTGTGGGTCGTGGACAAAGGTTCGGCGTCGCGCCTCGTCGCGGATAGCAAGCTGTTCTCGTTCGGCCCGTTGATCGGTCCTGGACCCGACGCGGCACCCTACGGCTTCTCGGGCTTTCGAATCCACAGTCCGATCAACCGCTCCGATTATTTCGACGAGTACGTCGTATTTCAGGGGGCGAGCTACTTGCGCGCCGTCGGCCGTGGAGAGGGTTATGGCGCATCGGCACGGGGGCTGGCGCTCGACACGGCGCGGCCGGGGGGCGAAGAGTTCCCATTTTTCCGTACATTCTGGTTGGAAAAACCGAAGCCGGGCGCAACCCAAATCACGATCCATGCGTTGTTGGATAGCCAGTCCACGACCGGAGCGTATCGGTTTGTGATCGAGCCGGGTCAAACGACGGTCATGGACGTTTCGGCTACTCTCTATCCGCGCACCACTCTTCCGCATGTCGGGATCGCACCGCTGACCAGCATGTTCCTTCACGCCAATACCGGACGGCGTCGCCAAGCGGACTTCCGTCCCGAAGTTCATGATAGCGACGGCCTCGCCATGATTAACGGCAACGATGAGCGCCTTTGGCGGCCGTTGAGCAATCCCAAGACGCTGCAAGTCAGCGCCTTCATGGACAAGGATCCGCGTGGTTTTGGCCTCTGGCAGCGCGACCGCTCCTTTCAAAGCTACGAGGATCTTGAGGCGCATTACGAGCGCCGGCCGACCGTCTGGGTCCAGCCGAAAGGGCAGTGGGGAGCCGGATTTATCGAACTCGTCGAAATCCCCGTCGAGAATGAGATTCACGATAACGTCGTCGCCTATTGGCATCCGGCGAAAGAGCTCACTCCGGGCGGACCGCATGTGTTCAACTACCGCCTGTTCTGGGGCGACAATGTCCCTGCGGCATGGTCAGGCGCGCGCGTCGCAAAGACGCGGACCGGGAACGGAAAGAAGGATGGAAACGTTCTCTTCGTTCTCGACTTGACCGGCCCTTCGGTCAAAGACGCGAAGGATGTGCCGCTGGCGGACGTTTCAGCAAGCGCCGGTCGAATTTCCAACGTCGTCGTTCAGCGCAATCGCGAGATTGGCGGGATTCGTGTGACGTTCGAACTGACGCCGGGCAACGCCGATCTCGTCGAGTTGCGGTGTTTGCTAAAAGCTGGTGATCAGCCCATCTCGGAGACGTGGCTCTATCGATGGACAAAGCCGTAAACGAAAATTTCAAAGGCGACTTGCCCGGAGATCC
Source organism: Hyphomicrobium sp. (assembly GCA_035538995.1). GTDB lineage: Bacteria > Pseudomonadota > Alphaproteobacteria > Rhizobiales > Hyphomicrobiaceae > Hyphomicrobium_B. The sequence goes on from DATLJG010000194.1 coordinate 2,953, forward strand.
TGCACACGAGCGCAGCCGCGATGCGGGACCCTGGCGATCGTTGCCGCAGGCCGCGCCGCTCGCCATGCCCGTGCAGGATTTTGCTCGCCGGATCGCGCTGGTTACCGAGCCGAAGCGGCGTGGCTACTGGGTGCCGCGAACGGCAATCTTTGCCGGCGCGGCGGCGCTGACGGCGGCGTTCGCGCACGAGCTCTTCAGCATTCTGGCGTTTGTCGTCATTACGCCGGTGCAGTTTCTTTTTCTTATTCTCTCGACGATCGCTTTCGCGTGGATCGCTGTTGGCAGCCTGAGTGCGGCACTCGGATTTTTGCCGCTCTTCGCGGGCGAGCGTCCGGATACGATCGAGCCGCCGCCGCCAACTGATGCGCTGACCGAGCGAACGGCGCTTCTATTTCCCGTTTATCACGAGGAGCCGACACGTATCGCTGGCGCCATCGAGGCGATGGCCCGAGAGCTTGAAGGGCTCGGAGGCAACCAGCATTTCGACGTTTTCATCCTCTCCGACACGCGCGGGGATGAGGATGGCACGCGGGAAGCCGATGTGTATCGGGCACTGAGCCGAGAACTTGCTCCGATCATGCCGGTCTATTATCGCCGCCGTTTGCAGAACACGGCCCGCAAGGCGGGCAATATCGCCGATTGGGTCGGGCGCTTCGGCGCTGGCTATGAATCGTTCGTCATTCTCGACGGCGATAGCGTCATGAGCGGCGCTACGCTCATTTCGTTGGCTTTGGCGATGACGGCCGATCCGAAGACCGGTCTCATTCAAACCGTGCCACGCATTGTCGGCGGCGAGACGTTGTTGCAGCGATTGCAGCAATTCGCGTGCAACACATACGGGCCTCCGGTCGCAGCGGGATTGGCTTTCTGGCACCGCGATCAAGGCAACTATTGGGGTCATAACGCGATTATCCGGACGACCGCTTTCGCGGAGGCTGCCGGACTTCCTGATCTGCCGGGGCGCAAGCCGTTCGGCGGCCACATCATGAGCCATGACTTTGTCGAAGCGGTTCTGCTGCAGCGCGCAGGCTACGGTGTCCACATGATGCCGTCGCTCGAAGGGTCCTACGAAGGGATGCCGCCGAACATCGTTGACGTCGTGGCGCGTGATCGACGATGGGCGCAGGGCAACCTGCAGCATCTGGCGATCGTATCGCAGCCGGGTCTGACCCCGATGGGGCGTCTGCATCTCGGGATGGGGGCAACCTCGTATCTCATTTCCGGGGTTTGGGCGCTGTCGTTGATCGTCGGCGTCGTGCTGGCGCTGCAGGGCCAGCAGATGATCCCGAGCTATTTTCGTGACGCCAAAACCCTGTTTCCGATCTGGCCGATCATCGATCCGGGCGCGGCCCTCAGGCTATTCCTCGCTACGCTGGTGGTGGTGCTCCTTCCCAAGGCCTTGGGGCTGGCGCTGGCGTGGAAGCAAGCTCGGGCCGAACGCAATTTCCTCGGCACCATCCGGGTGACGTTCGGCGTTCTCATTGAAACGATCTATTCGATGCTGATCGCACCCATTTTCATGGTGACGCAGACCGTCGGTGCCGTGGAAATCCTGGCTGGTCTCGATTCCGGCTGGAAAGCGCAACGGCGCAACGACGGCGCTCTGCCGTTCGACGACGCGATGTGGTTTGCGCGCTGGCACACGTTGATCGGCGCGATCGTCGCCGTGATCGCCTGGACGGTATCTCCGGGGCTGCTCGCGTGGATGGCGCCGGTCATTCTGGGCTTGGTGCTTGCGGGGCCGGTGAGTTGGCTGACGTCGCTCAAGGCTGGACCGATCGAGCGCTGGGCGCTGGCCACGCACGTCGACAGAAAACCCCCGCCTGTGCTGGTCGATGCCGGTCATCGGGAGCGCAACTGGGCCCGCCGCGCGGCGACTCCCGGCGATATCATTTCGCAGCCTGAAGCGGCCGCAGCCTAGGCGAGAGCTTTCACTCCGCTTTATCTGTCCTGTCAGCTCCTCTGAGCGAGCGGAGCAGCTCGCTGAAGATCTCGCGCACGCGGAGCGGTTCGGAATCGAGATTGGGCAGCGGCCGCGTGACCTCCACTGCGACGACCCCCAGCCGCGCGGTCAGTGCGCCGTTGAAGGCGCCCTCGCCGAGGCGGCGGGACAGCCGGCGGAGGACGTCCTGGCCGACGAACTGTCCGAACAGATCATCGGTCATTGCAATGCCGCCGGTGGCGATGACGTGGCCTACGACGAGGCGTGCCAGACGCAAGGCGCCGAGTACGCCGGGGCGCCCGCCATAAAGCCCGGCGATCGACCGGAACATCCTGACGTTCTCCACGAGCACGAAACCCATCGCGATCCACATGATCGGCGAGATAGCGGATACCGTCGCGACACGCTTTGCGGATTTGAGAATGACGCGGCGTGCTTCCCTATCGAGCGGGCTTAGCAGCTCGCGATCGGCGAGCCGCAGGAGTTGGCCCGGCTCCAGGACGTCGCCGATGTGGTCTCTGATCCGAGCCAGTCCCCAGGCGAGATCGGCCCTGCCACGATAGTGCGATGTGAGGGCCGTAACGGCCTGGCGCTCGCCGGCAAGATCCGGTTTGGCAAGAGTCGCTTTAACGAGCGCACGAAGTTTGGCGAGCCTCGCTAAGCGGCGGAACCCGATCAGCTCGCGCAGCACAATCCCGACGATCGCGATTGCGATGATCGAGACCAGTCCGAACGCCAGCCATCCGACCCAATCTCGGCGTTCGAGCGCGACCGACACGAAACGCGCGAACCAGAGCCCAAGCGCGAGCGAGGCGAGGGCGGCGATGGCCGAGAACAAGATCCCGCCAAAACGAAACCCGCGATTGATGTCGGTAACGGTCAAGCGCCGCGACGGCGTCCTTGCGGCGCGTCTGGCGGTCACCGCGCCGGGGCCCGCTTCCGCATCCGCTGACGCTCGTGCAGCGTCCGGCTCGACGAATATGTCGTCCGGCTTGAAGGCGCGCGGTCTGCGGGGCGTCGGAGCGTCGTTATCGAATGTCATGCGAGATAATCCGAGATGAGGAAATCGAGCGCACGATCCAATCTGATATGGGGGAAGGCGGCGGCTTTGCCGTCAGGCAAGGTATCCGTCAGCTTGGGTGGCGCAAAGCGCACGAGTTCCAAGGATGCCGACGTGACGCTACGCGCGGCGCTGAGGGCTGCGGCGGGATCGATTGGAAGATCGCCGGGAAAGATCGCAGCTTCTGTTGCGCCGTCGAAGGTTACGCCGCCGATCGTCTCGCCCTTGATCGGCGTGCCGCGCAGGCACGGCAAAATCTCGCTTCCCTGCTTCGCCGTCGCTTCGCGTGTTGCGCGGAGGGCCGAAATGGCGAGAGCGCTGACACCGGCGCCTTCCGTTTCGGCGCGCGAGATCGCTTCATCGACGATGAGCTTCAGAATGGCTTCCAACCGGTCGTGGCTCGATGCGGGCAAATGATCGGCTTTCGTCGCGGCGAAGAGAACACGGTCGATCTTGCGGCCGATCAGCATCGATAGCCAGGAGTTTGCTCCGGGTCTGAAAGCTTTGAGAATGGCGGTCATGGCGCGTTCGAGATCGGCGACGGCATCAGCGCCGCCGTTCATTGCGCCCAGAACATCAACGAGGACGATCTGGCGATCGAGGCGCGCGAAATGTTCGTTGAAGAATGGCTTGACGACAGTCGATTTGTAACTCTCGAAGCGGCGCATCATCATCGCGGCGAGCGAGCCGCGCGGCGGGCGCTCGTTGGAGGTCAGCGGCATCGGGAAGAACGTCAGCAGCGGCGAGCCTTCGAGATCGCCGGGCAGCAGGAAACGTCCTGGTGCAAGCGTCGACTGGGCGCCGCCGTCGCGGATGGCGCGCAAATAATCCGTGAAAAGTTTGGCGCCGGTCATGGCGATGTGTTCGTCCTCGCCGGCCGCAGGATCGGTGCCGGCAAGGAAAGCGAGAAACGGCTTGGCGGCCTCGGCGCGCGACGGCGCGGCGGCAAGTGCCAGCGCTTCGGCGGAAAAGGCTCGGTAATCCTGATCGAGGAGCGGCAGGTCGATCAGCCATTCGCCCGGATAATCGACGATATCCAGATGCAGCTTCGAAAGACCGACGATGCGCTTCAAAAGCGATGCCGACTGATACTCTATTGTGACGCGGAGTTCGGAAATGCGGCGGGTGCTTTCCGGCCAAGCCGGCGGCGTGGACAGAAGATCCCCAAGATGATCCTCATAATCGAAGCGCGGCACGCTATCGTCAGGCTGTGGTTCGAGGTATGCGCGGACGATCCGATGCTCGGCGTCGGCGGCAAAAAACGGCAGACGGCCTCCCGAGACAAGGTTACGGACAAGGGCGGTTATGAAAACCGTCTTACCGGCACGCGACAGTCCGGTGACGCCGAGACGTACGGACGGCGTCAGGTAGTCGCCGATGCGCGACTGCGCATCCTTGATGAGATCGGAATAAGTGAGGTCAGCCAAGGGATGCCGCGCGTGTCATTCGCAATGAAAAAGGGGACTAAAAGTCCCCTTTAAGTGGCGCAAGTCGGTCGCTCCGACAAGGCCGGACTGGCCGCGCGAGGCCGATACGGCCGTTTCAGCCGTAGAAGAAAACCAACACGCCGGCCGCAGACACGATGATGGCCATCAGCAACAGGGCGCCGGATCGAATGATTTCGGACATGGCACGCTCTCCTTCGCCTATCCGCCTTCCATACTAGGCGGGAGTATAAGGAGTGCTCTTGAATGAACCCTGAAGCATGGGTTCACTTCGCGTTCATGTCCGCAAACGCCGCAGGTCCAAGTCGGTCCGCGAGGTATACTCAGGCGTCGTGGGCCTTTCTGACCTCGAAAATTTCCATGATGCGGCAGCCGCGATGTGGGCCATCGACGACGAAGGTCCATTTGCCTTCGGTGAAGGTGTCGCACATCTTCACGCCTTTCACGAGAATCCAGTGGCCTTCCTTGCCCTTGTGAATTGCGAGGATGTAGTAGGCCCAGGCGTTGCGCGGCTTCTGCATCCAGGTCCAGACGGTCGGACGTTCCTTGCGTGCGCGATGCAGATGCGTTTCCTTCAGCTCCATTCGGTAGCCAAAGTGGGCGAGAGCCGCCTCGACCTCATCGGCATACGTACCGCGCACGACGGGTTTGCGGTGCGGCGGCAGTTCGCGGCCTTCACGGATCACATCCTCGATTTTCGATATGCCGTAGCCGGTGATGGCTGAAAGTACGTACGGTCCACAGAATGCGACGCGGCCGGTGTCGTTATTGGCGCAGCCCAGGCTCGAAGCCCGAGGGCCGCTTGAAAGGAAGTCGGTCATGTCGCAGATGCCCTATACAAGTGTACTGGGCGATGCTCGGGCGATACGGTTAAGCAAAAGTTAACGCGAGGTTTCTGCCGCTGATGGGTGAGCGTGTGAATGTTTCGTTTTTCCAGGAGTTGATGAATTCGATCGCGGAGCAGAGCCGGGCGTTGCTGCCGAAGTCGCTGTTCGGACCGGCAGACGGCGACTCGATTGTGGTTCTGGCGCGCGCACTGATGTCGGGTCGTGGAGAGGCTTCGGGCGTCGCGATAGCCCGTCAGCTTTTGCTACAACTCAAGAAAGCACCCAGCGACGAGCGTCTGCAGTTTTATCGTTTTCTTGCCGATGAGTTGCAGCCCGATGCGGCGGTCGTGGCGGATGCCGCGCGCGCCTATCTCGATACGCCGTCCGACAAGACATTGGTGCGGCTGCAGGCTGCCATCTACAGCCCCCGAATGGAGTTCTTCCGGCGCTTGAATCTGACGTCCGGCGCGACCGGTGAGATCGTGGCGCTGAGGGCCGATCTGGTTCGCCATCTCAAATCGGACGACGCCTTGGCGGCCGTCGATCGCGATCTGCAGAGGCTACTGACGTCGTGGTTCAATCGCGGCTTTCTTGTGCTCCGGCGTATCGACTGGCAGACGCCCGCTGCGATCCTCGAAAAGATCATCGCTTACGAGGCGGTGCATGAAATCCGAGGCTGGGACGATCTTCGCCGCCGGCTCGATCCGAAAGACCGCAGGTGCTTTGCATTTTTTCACCCAGCGCTCATCGATGAGCCGTTGATCTTTGTCGAGGTCGCGTTGACGCGGGATATGCCCGATACGATCGCGGAGGTGCTCGACGCGCATCGCGACGATGACGACGTGCCGCCGACGACAGCCGTGTTTTATTCCATTTCGAATTGCCAGGAGGGGCTCAAAGGGATTTCCTTCGGCAACTTCCTGCTGAAACAAGTGGTCGAAGATCTTGTCCGCGATACCCCAAGTCTCAAAACATTCGTGACACTGTCGCCCGTTCCCTCGTTCGCGCGATGGCTCGATGGTGTGCAAGCCGACGCGAACAGCGGATTGAGCCAGGAGGACCGGCAAGTGCTGGCGCGATTGCGCGATCCTCGTTGGGTGGATGATGTCGCCCGGGCCGCAGCTGGCAGCGAGGACATCAAGCCGGTTTTGCTGGCGCTGGCGGCGCAGTATTTTCTGGCGGCGCGTTCTGCGGACGACCGGCCGGTCGATCCTGTGGCCCGTTTCCATCTCGGCAACGGCGCGCGGCTGGAGCGGCTGAACTGGCTCGCCGACATTTCCGAGAGAGGTCTGCGCGAAGCTCATGGTCTCATGGTCAACTATCGCTATGACCTCTCCGAGATCGAGCGCAACCACGAGGCCTATGCGCAGGACGGAACGGTTGCCGCAGCGCGGGGCGTGCGGGCTTATCTCAAAGCCGGCGGCGTAACGGCCAAAAGCCTTGCGGCCGTTCCAGAACTTCTTGCTTTGCCGAGCACGTCGAAGACGAAAAAGGCCCGCTCCGTCGGCTCCGATCGGCCGAAAACGAAGGACGGCGGCTAGGCGCAGGAAATTCTTGTCTTGGCTATTTCTCCGTGCAGTATGAGGCGGCGTTGCGGCGTACGTGGGTGCCGCTTGAACCGCAACGCATTCGTCAAATTATAGGGCCGCCATGCGCTACGACCAAGACGACCGCGAAAGCTCGAATGTAGAAGACCGCCGCGGACAAGGTGGCGGCGGATTTCAATTTCCTGGCGGCGGTGGCGGATTCCAAATTCCGATCGGAGGCCGTGGCGGCTTCAGCATCACGACGCTTCTGATCATCGGTGGAATTATGATGCTCATGGGCATCAACCCGCTCGACGTGTTGTTCGGCTCGGGCGGGCGGATCAACATGCCTGAGATGCCGCATTCGGAGCGCCCGGTCGATCGATCGCCGTCCGATATTCCTGGGTTGCCAGGATCGAAGCAAACCCAGACGGCTGGCACGGACGATGAGAAGGCCTTTATCAGCAGGGTGCTCGCCGATACCGAGGATGTCTGGACGTCCGTTTTCAAGAGCTTTGGCAGGAATTATCCCGATCCGACACTCGTCATCTATTCGGGTATCACGCGCACCGCTTGCGGCGCTGGACAGGCGGCGATGGGCCCCTTCTATTGCCCCCTCGATCAGAAAGTCTACGTCGACCTCGCGTTCTATGACGAGTTGAAGCGCAGGTTCAACGTCAGCGGTGACTTCGCGCAGGCTTACGTGATCGCGCATGAAGTCGGGCACCATGTCCAAAAGCAGCTCGGCATTCTCGATAAGGTGCAGGAGCTGAAAAATCGGGCGGGCGATGAGGCCACGGCCAATCAAATTCAAGTTCGCACCGAACTTCAGGCGGATTGCCTCGCCGGCGTCTGGGCCAATCTCAACGATCAGATGAAAAAGCGTCTGCAGCCCGGTGACATCGAGGAAGCTCTAAACGCTGCGTCTCAGATCGGCGACGACATGATCCAGAAAAGGACCACCGGGCGCGTCGTGCCGGATGCGTTCACGCATGGCACTGCGGCGCAGCGCGTGCACTGGTTCAAGGCTGGATTTGAATCTGGCCGCATGGATGCGTGCGATACGTTCAACACGTCGGGCCCGTGAGAATTTTATAGCAAAACGCCAGCCGCTGAGATGGCTGGCGTTTTTCTTATTCCAATGAGATTCGGTGCTCTAGCGCGCGTTTCACTCTTCCCTCGGACCACGCTTACAGAGCATTGCCGGTAAAGTCGCCAACCTTGCACTGGACGGCTTGGGCTTGCAGGTCCTGGCAAAGCTTGATCGCTTCAGCCTTTGTTCTCACCGGTCCTGCGATGAGGTTGAAGGTCGGATTCGAGTCGTTGCCGTTCGTCGTGTAGCGCGCCTTAAGGCGCCTTAGCTTATCGTGATGCTGGTTCGCGAGTTGCGACCAGTTCAAGCGCAAATCCTCGACCGATGCCGAGGATGCGAGCTGAATTCCGATCGGCCTCTGCTCGCGTTTGACGACCGCAGGTCCGAAATTGATGACGGAACTCCCCGCTTTTTCCTTCTTGTGCGCGGGCGGGGACTTGTCGACGCTGCCGGTCACGATTTTCGACTTGTCCGAGGCAGCGTTGATGATCTTCGGAGAGGGGGAAGCCTTTTGGTCACCGGCATCGGTCCCGGCCGAAGCGTCGGGCTCCGTGGATGCGACGGCATTCGGGTTCGCCGGGGCGGCAGAGGCGACGGGCATTTCCGACAAACGGACCTTGTCCTCAAGCGCCGTCAAACGGTCGCCAAGCTCCTTCGTCCGATCATTTTGAGCGTCGGCATCGGACTTGATGCTCGAAACGTCGAGTTTCAGCTGTGCCATCGACGATTTGATGCCATTCACGCCGGCGGTGAGTTTCATCATCGCGTCTTGCGTTTTGGCGCGCTGAGCATCGTGCATTGCCGGCGTCAAATCTCCGAGCCACTGCGGCTCGAAAATGGCGACGCCGAGATATCCAAGGCTGAGGGTACCAAGCATCGACCACAGGACGGCGTAGGACGAGAAAGCCGCTTTCTTAGCTTCCGGTCTGTCAATGGCGGGCTTAGTCATGAGATGTGGTGTCCTTGACGTATGGTGACGGCAGGCAGCGACCTGAATTTCCGAATCATTTTCGCTGCATTGGGAAGATTGGGAGGCGTGGCAGTCCTTCGCAATGGTGGAGAGGGGAGTGTGGCCGCGAAGTTGTGGATGGTTGCAATCGTGCCTTGCAGTGCGGCCATCTATAGGAAATTTTTGAGCAAAATCGATTTTGCGCGACCGGTCGAAAGGCTTTTTCCAGCGCCGGACTTTTCGCTTGCCGTCGTGGCTTGCGGCTGGGGGATGGCGGGCGCTATGGCTTGCCGTTCTTGGCGTTACTTTACGTTCCGGCATCATCGCGTTCATTGCATCACAGGGTAACTCATGACCGCATCGTCTCCGCTGTTTGTCGTTCTCGCTGCCGGCAAGGGAACGCGGATGAAGTCAGACATGCCGAAGGTACTGCACCGCATCGCGGGGCAGTCCATGCTGGCGCATGTGCTGGTCACAGCTTCCGAGATCCGAGGTGCGATGTCTGTCGTCGTCGGTCCGGACATGGACGCCGTGGCGAGCGAAGCGCAGAGGATCGTTCCTGCGGCGCAAGTTTTTGTCCAACACGAGCAACGCGGCACGGCCGACGCGGTGCTGGCGGCGCGACCCGCACTTGATGCGCAGCGTGGCGACGTCATCGTGCTCTATGCCGATACGCCGCTCATCCGGTCCGAGACGCTGCTTCGGATGCAAGCGGCACTTGATGCGGGCGCAAATGTTGCCGTGCTCGGATTCAGGCCCAAAGATCCAACAGGCTATGGACGTTTGCTCACCGATCATCGGGGTGGATTGGTCGCTATCCGCGAAGACAAGGACGCGACGGATGCCGAGCGCCGCATTGGCCTCTGCAACTCAGGCGTCATGGCATTCCGGGTTCCCAACATTACGGATCTGCTGTCACGCATCGGCAGCGCCAACGCCAAGGCCGAATTTTATCTCACCGACGCGGTCGAGCTTGCGATCCGTGACGGTCTGCGGGCGGCGGTCGTCGAATGTGACGAAGAGGAAGTTCTGGGCGTCAATGCGCGCGATCAATTGGCGGCTGCCGAGGCGATCTGGCAATCACGCGCGCGTCTGGCGCTGATGCGAAACGGCGTGACCATGATCGCACCTGAAACCGTGTGGCTGAGCTTCGATACTGTGATCGCCGCCGATGTCACCATCGAGCCGCATGTCGTGTTCGGGCTCGGCGTGGCCGTCGAGGAAGGCGCCAAGATTCTCGGCTTCTGCCATCTGGAAGGCGCTGTGATCGGCAAGGGCGCGCGTATCGGTCCTTTCGCGCGGTTCCGCCCCGGCGCGCGAATTGGGCCCGATGTGCATATCGGCAATTTCGTCGAAGTGAAGAACACGACGCTCGGTCCGGGTGCGAAGGCCAATCACTTGGCGTATCTCGGCGACGGCATCGTCGGTGCCAAGGCCAACGTCGGCGCCGGCACGATCTTTTGCAATTATGATGGCTTCAACAAACACAAGACGGTCATCGGCGACGGAGCCTTCATCGGTTCGAACACATCGCTGGTGGCGCCGGTATCGGTTGGGGCGGATGCCTACATCGGCTCGGGCAGCGTCATCACCAAAAACGTCAGTCCCGGAGCCCTGGCGCTCGAACGGGCGACGCAGGAGGAACGTCCGGGCTGGGCGGAGAAATTCCGCACGATGATGGCCCGCAGGAAGGCGCAAAAATAAAATGTTTCGTTAAGGATGCCGGTAAGTTGCGTCAGGATCTTGCGACTTCAAGTGCACGCGTTAATCTGAAACATTCTGTGATTTGAGAAGATGCTTAACGGCCTCCATCGTGACAGTGGGGGCGAGTCAGGCAGGGGAAATCTGATGTGCGGGATCGTTGGTATTCTTGGAAAATCGGCCGTTTCCAGCGATTTGGTCGATGCGCTGCGGCGGCTGGAATATCGCGGCTATGACTCCGCCGGGGTAGCGACCGTCGAAGAGGGATCGCTGGCCCGCCGCCGAGCCGAAGGCAAATTGCGCAATCTGGAGCGGCGGCTTCTCGATGAGCCTTTGGCCGGTCGGACCGGCATCGGCCATACGCGCTGGGCAACACACGGCCGTCCGACGGAACGCAACGCGCATCCGCACATGACCGCGAAGGTGTCGGTCGTCCACAACGGTATCATCGAAAATTTCCGGGAGCTTCGCGCCAAGCTCGAGGCCAAGGGGCGTCGCTTCGAAACCGATACGGATACCGAGGCCGTGGTTCACCTCATCAGCGAGGAACTGGAGCAGGGGACCGATCCGGTCGCGGCCGTGCACAAGGCGTTGAACCAGCTGCAGGGCGCGTTCGCGCTCGGGATCATCTTCGCTGGCCAGGACGATCTGATGATTGCCGCCAGGAAGGGATCGCCGCTGGCGATCGGTCACGGCTCCGGTGAAATGTACCTCGGTTCGGATGCCATTGCGCTGGCGCCGTTCACCGATGCGATCACCTATCTGGAAGAGGGCGACTGGGCCGTGCTCCGCCGTTCCGGCGCCGAGATTTATGATCGCGACGGCGCGCGCGTCGAACGGCCGATCATCAAGGCGGTGGCGAGCTCGCTCCTCGTCGATAAAGGCAACTATCGCCACTTCATGGCGAAAGAGATCCACGAGCAACCCGAGGTCATCTCGCACACGTTGGCGAATTATCTCGACATGGCATCGGGCCGCGTGAACTTCCCCGATCTCGGCATCGATCTGGGACAAATCAGCCGCGTGACCATCTCGGCATGCGGTACCGCTTATTATGCGGGACTGGTCGCCAAGTACTGGATCGAACGCTTTGCGCGCGTGCCCGTCGATATCGATGTCGCCTCGGAGATGCGCTATCGCGAAGCGCCGCTCGCCGAAAACGGCTTGGCGGTCTTTGTTTCGCAATCCGGTGAAACCGCCGACACGCTTGCGACGCTGCGTTATTGCAAAGCCAATAGCCAGCGCATTGCGTCTATCGTCAACGTCCGAACCTCGACAATCGCGCGGGAATCGGACGCCACCCTGCCGACACTCGCCGGGCCGGAAATCGGTGTCGCCTCAACGAAGGCATTCACCTGTCAGCTGTCGGTGCTGGCCTGCCTCGCCATCGCCATCGCCAAAGCGCGCAAAGCAATTTCGCCCGAGGAAGAGTTGTCGCTGGTCAAGGCGTTGACTGAGGTTCCGAGGCACGTGGCGTCGATTCTGCGGCAAGACGAGATTTATCTATCGGTCGCGCAGGATCTCGCGAAGGCGCGGGACGTTCTCTATCTGGGCCGCGGTTCGAGCTTCCCGATTGCGCTCGAAGGCGCCCTGAAGCTCAAGGAAATTTCCTATATTCACGCTGAAGGCTACGCGGCCGGCGAACTGAAGCACGGGCCGATCGCCCTGATCGACGAAAGCGTCCCGGTCATCGTCGTCGCGCCCGAGGACGAACTTTTCGAGAAAACGGTCTCGAATTTACAGGAAGTTGCCGCGCGCGGCGGCCAGATCATCCTGCTGTCCGATGCCGATCCGGAGAAAGTCGGTTGCAACCCAGCGGTGCACATCCCGATGCCGAAGGTTGACCCTTTCATCACGCCGTTGCTTTATGCAGTACCGATTCAGCTCATCGCCTATCAAACGGCGGTGCAGATCGGCACCGACGTCGATCAGCCGCGTAATCTGGCGAAGTCGGTTACGGTTGAATGACGGGGGAAAAGGACGGCGCGCCAAGGCCCTGAAATTGCCCAGTTCGGCTGCTTGCTCTATGGGGAGAGGAGGTTGCGCGCCTAACGACGTGGCCACGGGGGAAGAATCGCACATGACGCAATTCCGGAAACTCGCGCGCGGCTCGACGCTCGCCGGTGCCGCGGTATGCGCTTTTGCAGCGGCGTGGACCGGCATGTCTTGCGTTGGACATGCCCAGGATTCGAAGCCCGCATCGGAGTCAGCGCAAAAGGAAAAGGATGCCAAACAGGCTGAGGCACGCAAGGCCTATGACGCCGGCCTCAAGGCGTTTGCCAATGGCCGCAATCAACCGGCGGTGGATCAGCTTTCGGCAGCGTTGAAATCAGGCGGCCTGTCATCGACCGAGATGGCCAAAGCGCTTTATACGCGCGGGGTCGCGTACAAGCGGCTGAAACAACCAGGCCTGGCGATCTCCGATCTGACGAGCGCGCTTTGGCTTAAAAACGGCCTTAGCGAAGGCGATCGACAAAAAGCTACGGCCGAGCGCGCTGAGGCCTATCAAACGGCGGGCATTCAGGACACCGGCAAAGGCCCGGAACGGGTTATTGTCGCCGCTCCCGCCGCCCCGAGTTCAGGCGCCAACGCGAGCTCGGCTGGATTGTCGGCGGCGGCGATTGCGCAAGCCGCGGCACAGAATTCAAATACGCCGAAAGGCACGCCGGGTTCGCCTGCGACGCGCCAAGACAGCAGCAGTCCGTCGGCACAGGAAGCAGCGCGCGCGCGCGCGTCCTATGCCCCGGTCGATTCTCTCGCCGGATCGACGGTCAGCACCGGTGGCGCCAAAACGGCTTCGTCCGCCGCAACACCAGGAACCTCATTCGGGTCAGGCGTAACCGGCTTCTTTTCCAATTTGTTTGGTGGATCGTCATCGGCCTCGTCACCTGAGGCTCCTGCAAGTGTAACGACCGCCTCGACGTCGCCGGCCGTCTCCGAAACGTCGAGCTGGAGCAGTGCAACGGTCGTCAACGAGGGGCACGCGGCGAGTCAGATGAGCCACGTAACCGCCCATGAAACGAAGGCCAAGGCGCACGCTACGAAAGGCAAATACAAGGTCCATATCGCAGCCTTGCGATCCGAGGCCGAGGCCGACGCCTTGGCGCAAAAGATCGTGGCCCAGCATGGCGCTGACCTCGACAATCATGTGCCGACGGTCGATAAGGCCGTCATCGGCAGCATGGGCACATTCTATCGGGTCCGCATCGGAGGCTATGCTTCGCGAGACGAGCCGAGCGGGCTTTGCAAGAAGCTCAGGACCAGTGGCCTAGATTGTCTCGTCGTGACAAACTGAGGGATGCCCGGTCTCCATCGGGTCTTGGCCTGAGTAAGGAGAATATGAGCGGACCCCAGTCTCCACCCGACCCGGATCATGATCCACGGCGGCGAGCGGATGCCGGCGCGCGCGATGCGGCGCAGCTCACCGAAGGCCTGAAGCGGCTGGCAAGCAGCAGCGACAGCAGAACCGGTTGGCGGCTGGGATCGCGGTTTCGCAACGCCTTTTTCACCGGACTGGTGATCGTCGGCCCGGTGACGATTACCCTCTGGATCATGTGGGGCGTCATCCACTGGATCGATGCGTGGATCAAGCCGCTTCTACCGACGACATTCAACCCCGACACCTATCTGCCGTTTCCACTACCCGGACTTGGCCTCGTCGTCGCGATTATCGGCCTGACGATCATCGGAGCGCTCGCCGCAAACCTGCTGGGACGAACACTGGTCTCGTCGGGAGAACTGATGCTGTCGCGCACGCCCATCGTGCGCAATGTCTATGGCGCGTTGAAGCAGATTTTTGAAAGCGTGATCTCGACGACGGGCCCCAGCCAGAGCTTTCAAAAAGTCGGCATGATCGAATTTCCGTCGAAGGAAATTTGGAGCCTCGTATTCGTAACCGGCGAGACGACCGGCGAAATCAAGGACGTGGCGCCAGGAGGCGAAAGCGATCTGCTGACGGTCTTCATGCCGACCGGCATCGTGCCGCCGACAGGATTCATCTGCTTCGTCCCGCGCTCGAACGTTGTGTTTCTTTCGATGTCCGTCGAGGAAGCCGCGAAAATCGTTTTGTCCGGCGGCATCGTCATGCCGGGTGTCGATGAGAAATCGAGGCGGATCGGCATCGTGACTCAGCCGGGTTCCGGTTTTCCGTTGAGCAGCGGCAAGTCAGAGGGTTAGGCCGCTCTGAAGAGGCGGACTGCCTCGTCGCATTCGAACACGTAAAGCAATGTGCGCAGCGCTTTGCCTCGTGGCGAATTGAGGCTCGGATCCCGCGACAGGATCAGCATGGCATCGTCGCGCGCCGCCGAAAGCAGCATTTCATAGCCGGGAACCTCGGCCACGCGAAAGCCGGGCGTGCCGCTTTGGCGGGCGCCAAGAATTTCACCGCCGCCACGAAGCTCCAGATCTTTTTCGGCGATCAGGAATCCATCCTCGGTTTTTTCCATGATGGCGATGCGTTCGCCGGCGGTCTCGCCGAGCGGTGCCTTGAAGAGCAGCATGCAGAAAGATTCTCGAGTTCCTCGGCCGACACGGCCGCGAAGCTGATGCAATTGGGCGAGGCCAAAGCGTTCGGCATGCTCGATGACCATGATGTTGGCGTTTGGAACGTTGACGCCGACTTCGATGACGGTCGTGGCGACGAGAATTTTGATCCGCCCTTCCGAGAAAGCGGCCATCGTCTCGTCTTTCTCCTTGCCGGTGAGCGCGCCGTGAAGGAGACCGACACTGTCTCCAAAAGTCTGGCGCAAATGCGCGTAGCGTTCCTCGGCGGCGGCGAGATCGGTCAACTCTGAGCTTTCGATCAGCGGACACACCCAATAGACCTGCGCGCCTTCATCGAGCTGAACGCGAATGCGGTCGATCAGGCGTTCGAGCTTCTCGAGCGGCACGGCTTTCGTGGTGATTGGTTTGCGGCCTGCCGGTTTTTCCGTCAGCTTCGAAACGTCGAGATCGCCATAGTGGGTCATCAGCAGCGTGCGCGGGATCGGCGTCGCCGTCATCACCAGAACGTTCGTGTCGTTGTTGGCACCCTTGGCTTGGAGCGCCAGACGCTGATGCACGCCGAAGCGATGCTGCTCGTCGATGATGGCGACGGCGAGATCCTTGAATTGCACATCGCTTTGAAACAGCGCGTGCGTTCCGATCAGAATGTCGATTTCGCCGGTCGCAAGCCGCTCCAGAACATTGTCGCGCGCCTTGCCCTTTTCACGCCCCGTTAGCAGGGCGATGCGTAAACCGGCAGCGTCGGCGAGCGGCGCGATGGTTTCCGCGTGCTGGCGTGCGAGCACTTCCGTCGGCGCCATCAGCGCCGCTTGCGCTCCGGATTCCACGGCAACGGCCATCGTCATCAGCGCCACGACGGTCTTGCCGGAACCGACGTCGCCTTGCAGCAGGCGCAGCATGCGATGCGACGCAGCAAGATCTGCGGTGATCTCATCAAGCGCCGTGTGCTGCGACGTGGTCAGCGTGAAGGGGAGCGCCTCCGCAATTTTGGCGCGCAGACGCCCATCACCAGAAAGGCGGCGGCCGCGTTCGGTTTTCATATTTTGACGAACGAGGGCAAATGCGAGCTGCCCGGCGAGCAGTTCATCATAAGCCAGACGCTGCCACGGCCCCGAACCATTTGAAACATCCGGCGCATCGGCCGGTCGATGAATACGGGTCAGGGCGTCCTTGAATTTCGGCCAGCCGCGCGCTTCCAGCCAGCGCTCCTCTTGCCAC
>DATLJG010000195.1:0-5699 GCA_035538995.1 Hyphomicrobium sp.
GCGGATTTCCATGCGCGGATGATAAGCGCCGAATTGGAATCTGGCTTAATTTCTCGCGCGCAAATGACACCTCTTGTTGGAACACGTTCAACGGCTGAAATAGCGAACTCCAGTGATGATGTCTTTTATGTTTGCTACATCTTGCATGGCGAGGCACAAGTCGAGCAAGATCGCCGCGATACATCCGGAGCCAACCGGAGCTTGATGATTTTTGATGGCTCGTCGCCGGTTAAAGTGACAGAGCGAGCTGAACATTCTTATGACGTATTTTCCCTCGTGGTGCCGAAAGCTCGCTTCAGCGATTTGAATGCAGCCAATTCGCTATTTTGTAATGTTTCCATCCCGCCCGAACAATTGAGCAATCCATTGTCGGCGTGCTTGGACGCGCTATTGATGACATTTCCCACAGCTTCGCCGGATGAGTTAAATGCTCTGTATGATGCTTCCGTCATTCTTCTGCCGATGGCCGTTGACCTAAGAATGGAAGACCTTGCAGAGAAAATGGAATTAATGCCCAATCGCCATATCCGGGAGCTGTTGAAATTTATCGACGATAATATCGGGAACGCGGAGCTATCGCCGGGCGCAGCTGCTGAGCATCTGAATATGTCCGCGAGGTATGTCCATAGGCAATTCTCTGCGAATGGCACGACATTCGGCACTTATGTCATGACAAAGCGGTTAGAAGGTGTGCGTCGCGATCTTGTTTCCGAGGCGTACAATAAACTTCCTATATCCGCTTTAGCCTTCCGGTGGGGATTTAGTGATCTTTCCACATTTATCAGAGCTTTCAAAAAGCGGTTCAATTGCACTCCGCGAGAATGTCGACGCCGGGGTTAGACCCGAGATGCGGCAATCGAAGAAGGGAAGCCAGTGGTATTCGGTATGGAGGGGTACATCGGCGCGGACGCGATTCAAAGTCCCAAGGGCGTCAAGCGCGGGAGAGGCGCGGTGTGCGTTTCGACGCGCAAAAGATCGAGGCAGTGACGCTTCAATTTTCCGAATTCGGGAAGCGCCACGATGTCTGTCGCGCGGGGCCGAATGAACGGAACAGCGATCTCTTCGAGAAGACGTCCCGGTCTTGGACTCATAACGAGAATGCGATCCGCCAGGAACAGTGCCTCGTCGATATCGTGAGTCACGAACAGGATCGTGGTGCGGACGCGCTCCCAGATGTCTAGGAGCAGTTCCTGCATGCGCATGCGCGTAAGAGCGTCAAGCGCGCTGAAGGGTTCATCCATGAGCAGAAGTCGCGGCCGGTTTACGAGCACGCGCGCGATCTCGACGCGTTGCTGCATGCCGCCGGACAGTTGCCTTGGGTACCGATCCGCAAAATCGCGAAGCCCGACAAGATCGAGGATCTCGTCGGCCATGCGTTGTCTTTCCACTCTCTTGATGCCGCGCATCTTCGGGCCAAAAGCGATGTTTTCTCTAACGGACTTCCACGGAAACAGCGTGTGATGTTGAAAGACGATGCCTCGATCCGGGTGCGGTCCGCCAACGGGCGCTCCATCGACCGCCAAACGTCCCTTGCTCGTTGTGATATGGCCCGCAAGAGCACCGAGCAGCGTCGATTTTCCGCATCCTGAGGGGCCGAGAATACAGACGAGTTCGCCGGGTTCAATGGTTACGCTGATATCCTGTACGGCTTCGAACGCTTGCGCGCCTTGACCGAGTTCAATCGAGACATTCTCCGTTTCGATGCGACCCGCGTCCGGCCGACTCAAGCGTTCGCGGCCGCTCATCGACGTGCTGCCTCGACCGTATGCCAGGGCGTCAGCGCCGCTCCGAGCTTGCGCAAAAGATAGCTGCTGCCCATGCCCAGCAGTCCGATCAAGATCATGCCGACGACGATGTCGGAGTAATTCTGCAGCGTGTAGGATTCCCATGTGAAATAGCCGATCCCGAATTGGCCGGAGATCATCTCCGCAGTTATCAGACAAAACCAGGAAGTGCCCATCCCAACCGCAAGGCCGGTGACGATATTCGGCGCGGCTCCCGGCAGAATTACCTCATGCAGAAGTGCTGTTCGCGTGCCTCCAAGGCTTCGAGCAGAAGCGATCAGGCGCTGATCGACGCTTTCGACTCCGTGAATCGTATTGAGGAGAATGGGAAACAACGCGCCGATAAATGTGATGTAAATCATCGAGAGTTCCGATGAAGGAAACATCAGCACGGCGAGCGGTATCCAGGCCACTGCAGGAATCGGACGCATGAGTTCGAGCGGCGGCATCAGGATATCGGCCGCGCGCCGGGACCGTCCGATCGCGACGCCCAATGCAATTCCAATGAGCGCGGCAATTCCATAGCCGGCGAAGACACGCATCAGACTGCTCGAAAGGTCGTTGACGATCTTAGGCGACTTCACAAAGGCGATGCCGGCTTTGAACACTTCGACTGGCGTCGGCACATTCGCGAAGGTGATGATGCCGAGATCAAGATGAAGCGCCGATGCCGTTTGCCACGCGAGGAGACAAGCGGCGATCGACGATGCTTGCAGAAACCAGCGGCCGAAGGCCGATTTGGCTGGAGTGCTCACTTGCTTGCCAGCACGGCAGAGCGCGCGGCGTTAAAATCGAGCACCTTGCCTCCCTTGCTCTTGGCCCAGTCGTCGGCTTGTCCCTTGAGGAGGAAGGCACTCACCTGGCCATCGTCGGCTCGTACAAACCAAGCTTGGCTGGCGAGCAGCTTGATGCCGCTATTCCGATCCTGGGCATACACAACGCGGGTTGTTTTGCTTTCGCCTTCGATCGTCTTGAGCGCCTTGAAGGCGTTTTCGGCCGATGCGTAATGACGGACGAGGGGTTCGCCTTTCACCCAGATTTCTGCGACGCGCCTGGGATCCGTGATGTCTTCGCCAGTCAACGCATCCTTGGCCTTCAGGGCGGTTTGCTCGTAGTTTTTCAGGTGAGCGTCATAGTCGAGTCCGGATTTTTTGAAGGCTTCCCGGATGTAACGGTCGGTCGCGAAATTTTCGACGTTGAGGCCTTGGTCGGTCTTTTTGAGAAGTTTCAGCGTCTCAATGGATGTCGCGAGAGCCTGTTTGTATTCCGGCTTCCAAGTCAGGTCGCGCGTCTGTAAGCCCAGCGGTCCGTGGAAGAGATAATCGACCTCGGCATCGACGCCGGTAACTTTGGCGATCAGCTCGCTATATTTCTCGGGCTCGGTCGTTATGAGGCGGTCGGCTTCAATGAGTGCGCGCAAATACGCGACGACGATTTCCGGATATTTTTCCGCGTAGGAGGCTTCGACAAGCGCGCCGTGGAACGTTGGACCGTTCGCCTGAGACCCGTCATAAATTTTGCGGGCGTAGCCACGCCAGGGAAAGAGCTCCGCGTAGGGAACGAAGTCGGCGTGCGCCTCGATTTTATTTGCCTGTAACGCCGGACCTGCAACTTCCGGAGCTTGGGTGATGATGTTCACATCCTTTCCGGGGGTCCAGCCTTGGGCCTTGATTGCGCGCAGCAAGAGTCCATGAGACGTGGATGCAAACGGAACCGAGATCGTTTTTCCCTTCAGTTCGTCAATCGACTGAACGGGAGAGTTCGTCGGCACGACGATTCCATTGCCGCTTCCCTTGACGCTGCCCATGACGACGCTGATGAAGAGGCTTTTGCGGCCGGCTTTTTCATGCGCCACCCCATTGAGTGAGCCGGGGAAGTCGGCCATGACTGCAAAATCTAGCTTGCCCGCGATCTGCTCGTTGGTGATGGGTGCGCCACTCGTAAAGTTCTTCCATCGTATGTCGTAGGTGACGTCCTTGTACTTGCCGTCGTGCGGCAAGTATTTCTGCAGAAGCTTCTCCTCGCGGATGATCAGCCCGCCGGTCGCGGTGTTGATCGTCGCATCCTGCGTGCCGATCGCGACACGGATGGTTTCAGCCTGAGCGACACCTGCAAGGCTGCTTGTTGCGAGAAGTGCCGTAGCAAAGAGTGAATAAAGGCGCATGTTAGTCCCCGTAATAAAGTTGTTCCCGGGACGCTCGTTCGAGCGGCCGTCTCTGTTCATTTCAAAAGGTAGGGAATGTTGACCGTTACCGCGCCTGTCGGGCAATCGACGGCGCATGGCATACAGTACCAACACTCGTCGTAGGCCATGTAGGCCTTCTGCGTCATGTCGCTGATCCGCAGTACGTCGAGTGGGCAGACGTCGACGCACACCGTGCATCCCTTTTCGGCGATGCACTTGTCGTTATCGACGACGACCGGAACTGTTGTGAGGCTTTGCGCCAATGGCACGTTGAATTCTCCGTTATGCGTGTAGGGTTTCAGGCAATTATGTAATCGGAGGCGGCCGTTTTTTTCGTGAGTTGCTTGAGGAAGGGCCAAGGATAAATTCCGCGGGCGTGCCCGTCGGAAAATCCGATATTGATCGCGTAAAGGCCGATCGGCGTTACCGAGACGATACGCAAATCATCGTTCGGCTTGAGGTCGGGATCATCCATGCGTCGGCGCTGTGCGTGTGCGGACGGGCAATTGCGCCAGAGTTGATGGACTCCGAAAACGTTGTGCTCTCCGGAGCGCCAGCCGATGTTCAGCGAACGTCCGTCCTCTGCGATATTCACGAATTCAGCTGGCATACCGGATATCGATTGCGTGGTTGACGGTCCCGTGTATGCCGGCAACGACGGGATCGTGAACGAACAATTTTTGAAATGCTTATTCCGCAAACATTGAATGAGCGCGGTGCAACGAAGCTACGCTCTTACGCGCCGCCGTTGCCTCATGCGTGAAAATGTAAATCAGATTTATTTCGTTAGGCCGCGCGCTCAAGTCGTCTAGGTATCCGCGATAAAAGAGGGCGCATGAGAGGAAAATAGAACGTATGTCTTTGGATGCGATCGTCGACGGCCTGTCCGAAGTGACGTGCGATGTTCTGGTGATCGGCGGAGGGACGGCCGGGCCGATGGCGGCCTTGAAGGCCAAGCGCCGTAATCCCGGATCGAAGGTCATTCTGCTCGAGAAAGCGAACGTCAAGCGCTCCGGCGCGATATCGATGGGGATGGACGGGTTAAATAACGCAGTGATCCCCGGCTACGCGACGCCGGAGCAGTACACGAAGGAAATCACAATCGCGAATGACGGGATCGTCAACCAAAAGCCTGTGCTGAAGTACGCCCAGAATTGCTATTCCATCATTGAAGAACTCGACAGCTTCGGCATCCGCTTTCAGAAGACGGAAAACGGCGATTTCGCGCTGAAAAAAGTTCACCACCTCGGCACGTACGTTCTGCCGATGCCGAACGGCGAGACGGTCAAGAAGGCGCTCTATCGCAAGCTCCGGCAAGCGCAGCTCCTAATTTCGAATCGCTATATCGCGACCCGGTTGCTAACGGGAAAAGACGGGCGCGTGGCAGGAGCGATTGCGGTCAATACGCGGACTGCGGAATTCCTGATCATTCGTGCGAAGGCCGTCATCCTGTGCATGGGTGCTGCTGGACGCCTTGGGCTGCCTGCATCAGGTTATCTATACGGAACCTATGAAAACGCGACGAACTCCGGCGATGGTTACGCGATGGCGTATCATGCGGGCGCGAAGCTCGCGAACCTCGAATGCTTCCAGATCAATCCCTTGATCAAGGACTACAACGGCCCAGCCTGTGCTTATGTTGCGGGGCCGTTTGGCGCTTACACGGCGAACAACAAAGGCGCGCGCTTCATCGATTGCGACTATTGGTCGGGTCAGATGATGCTGGAATT
>DATLJG010000196.1:0-3290 GCA_035538995.1 Hyphomicrobium sp.
GCGATGTCGGAGGACGACTGATTGACGTTCTCGATCAGTCTTTGCAGATTTCCGAGCATCCCGTTCACCTGCGAGGCGACTTGATCGATGTCGTCCTCAAGACCGGAAATCGGGACGCGCGCCGCGACGTGACCCTGCGAAACCTTGGCGAGCGGCGTGACGAAAGCGTCGATGCGGTGTCGTGTTTGGCGCGCAAAATAGACGGCGCACAATATGACGGGAATGGATGTCGCCAGCAGCCCATATGCCAACAGCCTCAGCAGAAATGACTTCATCTGCTTGACTTCGCTGTTGTCGCTTCCAACCAGCAGGCGGCCCTTCGCGAGCGGTTTCCAAAGCGCCAGGAACTCATCGTTGGGCTCGCCCCGATCCATCGTGAAGTTGAGATCGGATCGCCTGAGCGTCATCCAATGGTTGGACTGCGGAACGCCGCGGACGTTACCTGCAAGAAATTTTCCATTCTGATCGACAAGCTCGACGATGAAATCGGGGTCGCGAACGGATTGGCTTTCCTCCGCGACGACGGTCACGAGATCGTCGAAGGTTCTGTCTCCGTCGAGTACGGCGAGCGAGTCCATATTCGTGCGGACGCGATCACGAATGTCGCTGACGAGGCGGGCGCTCGCCACCAGATAAATGACGGTGAAGAGCGCCAGAACCGTGGTGATGAAAAAGAGCGAGAACGTCGCCGCCAAGCGGAAGGGCGTGCGTTTCAGGAGATCACGCACCGCTAAACACCATCGTTCACTGTGTAGCCGCTGCCGCGTATCGTATGAATGAGCTCCTTGCCGTAGGGCTTGTCGATTTTTGCACGCAGACGAGAGATGTGTGTTTCGACGACGCTCGTCTTGGGATCGAAGTGGAAGCTCCAGACACGTTCCAGAAGCATCGTGCGGGTCACGACGCGGCCGCGATTGCGCATCAACACTTCGAGCAGGCGGAATTCGCGCGGCTGCAAGTCGATCGTATCGCCACCGCGCGTCACCTTGCGGCTGACAAGATCGATTTCAAGATCGCCGACACGCAATCTCGTTTCTTCGCCTTTGGTGTGCGGGCGGCGCGCCAGCGCGTTCACACGCGCCAGAAGTTCAGAAAACGCGAACGGTTTGACGAGATAATCGTCGCCGCCCGCGTCCAGGCCCTCAACGCGGTCATCGACTCCGCCCAGCGCCGTCAGGAACAGCACCGGCACGCGGCGACCGGCGCTGCGGATCGTTTTGATGATCGCTAGTCCGTCGAGACCCGGCAGCATGCGGTCGAGGATGATAACGTCGTAGTCTTCGCCGACCGCCTGAGCGACGGCCTCGCGGCCGTCGGAAAGATGATCGACGGTGTGGCCCTCCTCCTGGAGGCCCTTCAAAACATAGGCCGCGGTGTTGGCGTCGTCCTCAAGAAGCAGAATTCTCATTCGAGCACCGATATGTGAACCCGATCCCTGTCGGACCGATCAGGAGCGGGGCGCCATCCGCCAATATACAACGGCTTGCGGCGGCCACAGAGTGAAACAAGGTCCTACGCTTACCGGCCTCCCATCAGGCCGGTTGATTATGGCCGAAAAGGCCTTTCCGCCCCTCGACCGCCAGGACGACAAGACACGTGATCAGGCTGCAACCGGCAAAGCCGACAGCGATTGGCATCACCGTCCCATCGAACGCATGCGCGACGACGCCGCCGGCGACAGCCCCGATCCCGGTACTGAGAGAACCAATGACCGACGACGCCATGCCGGCATTGTGGCCCTGTGGTTCCATCGCGATGGCGTTGAAGTTCGGAGCAATGAGACCAAACAGGAAGAACGCAACGGCAACCAGCAGGGCGAAAACCGGCAGGCTCGCCATTCCGGTAGCCGCGGCGGCGGTCAGCACCAAAGAGACGGCCAAAAAGGCGGCAAGAGCGCCATGCGACAGACGCCGCATCCCGAGCCGTTCGACCAGCCGTGCATTCACGAACGACGCTGCGGCCATCACCGAAGCGATGGCGCCGAAGAGGACGGGGAACGCATCGCCCGTTCGGAAAACTTCAACGAAGACCTGCTGAGCGCTTGCAACGTATGCAAGCAAGCAGCCGAACATGAATCCACCGGCGGCGCCGTAGGCCATCGTCTGCGGCGACAACAACGCAGCCCGGATCGCTTCGCCGAGCGGCATCGGCCGTTCGACGCCGAGGGCTTGGCGAGCCGTTTCCGGCAGGCGCAAGCTCGACCAGACGGCAATAAGGATGGCCATCGCCAGCAAGGCGTAAAACGTCCAGTGCCAGTTGCCGAGCTGTATCAGGGCTTGGCCGATCGACGGCGCCAATGTCGGAATGACGATGAAGACCATCATTGCGAACGACATGACTCGGGCCATCTGACGGCCGCCATAAAGATCGCGCACGACAGCGATCGCGATCACGCGCGGAGAAGCAGCGCCTATTCCCTGCACCAAACGCGCAGCGAGGAGCGTCGGATAGGCTCCCGCAACAAGAGCGGCAAACGTGCCGACGATGTAAATTGCGAGGCCTGCCATGAGCATCGGCTTGCGTCCGAAATGATCGGATAGTGGTCCGAAGAAGACCTGCCCGACGGCGAATCCCGCCATGTATAAAATGACGATCAGCTGCCTGTCGTTCTCGTCGGTAACACCCATCGCGGTGCCGATTTGCGGCAGGGCGGGGAGCATGATGTCGATCGAAACCGCCGTCAACGCCATCATCGCCGCCGTCAGAGCAACGAATTCGGCGAAGGCCAACTGGTGCGGCGATGACGACGGCTCAGAGCGCGTGACGAGGACGCGCTCTTCGCGTTCGGGACGATTCATCGGGTGTCTCTGAAATGAGGATGCCGAACCGGCATTCCGGCGCGTCTCTATACGGGCAACGAGAGCAGAAATGCGGCATCTGGAATGACGACAGTGCCCTTTCGGCCACGGCCATGACTTACGGCGGAAACGGCAAGCCCGTCAATTCTCTTGCTCAGCCCCAGAAACGGGCGTGCGCGTAAGGCCGATCAATCCTCGGGCCGAACATGACAATGATTTTAACTTCTGCTCAACGCGCGACTCAGCCAGAGATCGGCTCAAATTTATTCTTCCGGTTCTGAAAACCAGGTGCGCGTCCACAAACGAAAGTTTGGCACCGGCGAGAGGGATGCTCGTGGCACCATCGCCCTTACATCGTTCGGCGAAATCGGTCGTCCACGCCTCGCAAGAGGAAGGACAAATCCCGCTTCCTGCGCTCATCAATCAGGCGCTGTCGTTTCTGCAATCGGGCAATGTAAACGGCGCGCGGCTCACTTTGGCGCGCGCGCCCGC
>DATLJG010000197.1:0-4561 GCA_035538995.1 Hyphomicrobium sp.
GCATAGGCGGCTTCCGCCCAATTGCCGGCCTTCAGCTCCGCAACCGTCTGGCGGTACCATTGATCTGCTTTTGCCGGTGCGCCGCCCCAATAATTCTCCGAGACGTGCAGCACGTGATTTTTGAAATCCTTGAAGCTGACGTCGGGAGCCTTCGAACCTTCGAGATAGCGTTCGACGTGTTTCAGGAAAACGCGCGACCAGGCGTCCTTGTCGGCGCGCGGCATGGCCCCAAGCGCATCCAATGCGAGCTTGTGATGCGTGCCGTTGGCGTGCGTGGCATACACAATTCGAAAGAGCGCGGACATCGAAGCCTCGAAGCTGACCGTTGTATCAGCCTGTGCTTACGTGAGTCGCGGCCCGTCCTCGATTGCTCCGTGGGCGTGCGGCGCGGTCATCAACGATTTTCGTTCCGCTGCCGCGCCCGCTTTTCCGATGCGAGGTCGATGATCTCGGCGGTCACGCCACGGTCTCGCGCGATACGCTGGGCAAGCTCGGCACGGCGCGTGAACCGCGCGACATTAGGCTCGCGCGCGACAGAAGGATCCGAGAGTAGGCGTGCCACGATCTCCGGCGATAGCCCGCATGCGTCCCCGAGCGCCAACGCTTCCTCGCGAGCAACGGCATGGGCCGCTTCGACGTATCCCATCAAGGCCGCGATCGCATGTGCGCTGCCGAGCGGACCGGTTCGTTCGACCGTTCCGAGAAGGGAAAGCGATTTTTCGGCGGCTTCGACGGCATCAGGATAACCGCCGAGCAAAATTTTCGCCCGGCCTTCCGCCGCCGCTTCCGGACCACCGATCAGCGCCGCATCGACGAGCGCAACGCCGCGCGTGCCGAGCAATCCAAGCAAAGCCTGCAGTTCTCGCGGTGTCCGCGCGCCGAGATCGGCGACAACGGAGCCCGGCTGCATTTCCGCGCCCAAGCCCATGCGGTCCGATGTGCCGACGAGAAGCTCGCGGATCGTTTCGGTGTCCTCGACCGCCACGAGTGCGACCGGGCACTCGGCGGCAATGTCCGTTGCCGTCGGCGCCGGTTCGAGACGCGGCCCCCGCGCCAGCACCGGACCACCGGCGAGCGCCGCGTAAAGTGCTCTATATCCGCAAGCGGCGATGCGTGTCGCGATGGCCGTGCCATACTCGTCATTGCCGATGACACCGACAGCGATATCGTGCGGAGTCTTGTCGCTGCTCATGATGAACTCCGAAGCTGGTGGTTATCGTCCCTCACGCCACCACGCCAGCGCGATTAATGCAAGCAGCGCCGAAAGAGCCGCGAGTCCTGTGAACATTGGCGTCAGCTTGACGCCGCGCGTCAGGTACGCCCCGCGGTCCTTGAGTCCCAGCCAGTCGGAACCGGCCATGACCTTCGCCGACGACATCATAGAGATGCGCGGCACATCGATGCTCGTTGTCGCTGCGCTGGCCGATCGCGTCCAGAATACGCCGCCTCCGGTCGCATCGGCGATAGGCTTCATTTTATCTTCGGTGGCCGTGACTTCGCTCATTTCGCGCGGATCTTCGACGCCGGCGTTCGCCACCGCCGTCAGTTGTCCCGTCGATGCGGACGTCTCGGCCTTGTAAAGTCCGGGTAGTTTCACATCGACGGTTGACGTCCACACACCGGGCCGTCCCTTCGCGGGCTCCAACGTCACGTCCTGAGTGTCGCCGCCCGGGCCCAGAACCTTGACCGGGCCGACCGTCGTCTCCATCGAGCGCCGTTCAAGCGTCAGCTTCAGGCCGTGCGCGGAAGCGATCAAACGTTCTTCTTCGAGATCGGGCTCTTTCATCAGCCAATGCGAAAGCCGTCGGAGCAAGTCGGTATGCGGACCGCCGCCGTCGTAGCCGCGTGCCCACAACCATGCCTGATCGGACGTCAGAAGCGCGACGCGGCCCTTGCCCTTGCGATCGAGGATAAGCAGCGGCTTGTCTTCCGCCCCCGTCATCACGACGCGGCCGTGTTCCGGTTTGACTTCGGTTTGGCGGAACCAGCGGCCCCACGATGGTTTCGGAGACGCATCCGCCACCTTCGCCGAATTCCAGCCCGGCAGCCCTTCGGTCACCGGATGCTTTTGGCCCTCCGGCGTCACCTTGGCGCGGAACGGCATTTCGAGCACGCGGCCTGTCGGCTCGGCGGGCAGCACGGACGAGAGCGGTGTCCGGTAAATACTGTAATTGCCAGCGTAGTCGTCACCCGCCGCAATCAGCAAGGCGCCGCCATGCTCATCCACGTAGCGCGCGATGTTGTCGTAGTAGGCAAGCTGCAGAATGCCCCGGTGCTCGTAGCGGTCGAAGATAATCAGGTCGAACTGGTTGATCTTTTCCGAGAACAGTTCGCGCGTCGGAAATGCGATCAGTGAAAGCTGATTGATCGGCGTCCCGTCCTGCTTTTCCGGCGGCCGCAGAATTGTGAAGTGCACGAGATCGACGGCGGCGTCGGATTTCAAAAGGTTGCGCCATGTGCGTTCGCCGGGATGCGGTTCGCCCGAGACAAGCAGCACGCGCAAGTTCTCGCGCACGCCTTCGGCCGCGACGACGACGCGATTGTTGGCGGTCGTCAGTTCGCCGGGCGTCGGCGCCAGGTCGATTTCGACGATGTTCGTTCCCGTGTGCGGGATCGGCATGTCGATCTTGACCTTGCGGCCGATCTCGGTCCGAACCGTTTCGTCAGGCTGCCCCTCGCGGCGCACCTTCAACGTCACGGCGCCGGATTCCGACGTCGGCGATTTGCCGGTTTCGCGCACGGCGAGTTCGATCGGACGCGACTGTCCGACGAGGCCATAGCGCGGCGCTTCAATGACTTGGATACGTCGGTCGAATTCTCCGGGCTTGCCGGTCAACAACGTATGCACCGGCGCGTCGAAGCCGAGCGTCGCCGCTGCCTTGGGCACGTCGTGCACCTGTCCGTCGGTGACGAAAATCACGCCCGCGATACGATCCGGCGCGGTATCGTTGAGAGCCGAATTGAGATCGCTGAACAGGTTCGTGCCAGCCGCCACCTGACCGCCGGGCACGCCGCCGTTGACCCATTTGATCTTGAGGTTCGGGATCTTCGCGAATTTCTTTTCGAGATTGTCGCGGATCGCCTGCATCTGCTGCGTGCGATCGGAAAGTTTCTGGCTCGGGCTTTCATCGAGCACGACGATGGCGACGTTCGCGAGGCCCTCGCGCTGTTCTTCCTTAAGGATCGGATTGAACAATGCGCCGATGAGTGCCGCCAGCGCTGCGAGTCGGATCAGTGCGCCCCGCGATCGCCGCATCAGAAGTACGGCGACGAGAATGAGTGCGACGACCGCCAGTGCGATGAGCACGGGCATCGGAACGATCGGCGCGAATGTAATTGACCAGTTCAAACTTGACCTCTACTGACCCAGTCTTTCGAGCAGCGCCGGCACATGCACCTGATCGGCTTTGTAGTTGCCCGTCAGCGCGTGCATGACGATGTTGACGCCGCCACGAAATGCCATCTCGCGCTGCATCTCGCCGCCCGGAACGACCGGATAGATCGGCCGGCCGCGATCATCGAGCGCCCAAGCCGCTGCCAAATCATTCGATGTAATCATGATGGACGTGACGCCGTCCGAAACGCGGGCCCGATGCGTATCGTTGTCGTTGTGCGCGGTCGCTTCGACCCACAGCTGACCGCCGTCCCAACGGCCGGGGAACGACCGCAGCAGATAGAACGATTTCGTCACGACGTGATTTTCCGGAACCGGCTCAAGCGGCGGCACGTCGAGCTTGCTCAATAGCCGTTCCAACGCCGAGCCGCCCTTGCCCGCCAGTGGCAATGTGCTCGAACCGCCCTGACCGTAATCGCGTGTATCAAAAATAATGAGGCCGCCTTCCTTCATATAGGCGTCGATCTTCGCGATGACCGGGTCGGGCAGCGCCTCGGCGGATTCGAGCACCGGCCAGTACAGGACCGGATAAAACGCGATCTCGTCCTTGGCGATATTGACTCCGACAGGATCGCCGGGTTCGACCGCAGTGCGCGTCTCGAGAACCCGTCCGAGACCTTGCAATCCGGCGCGGCTGGTATCGTCCGTCTCGCGGTCGCCGCTGACGACGTAAGCCAGCGTCACCTTGCCTGTCGCTTTGATGGCCGCTTTGTCCGCTGCGGAAAGGTTGTCCGGCCGAACGACCTGGATGCCCTTGTTGCCGGATCGCGGCGCGAAGGAATCGAGCTGCGGAATTTGTTGCTGGAAGAAATCTTCCGGCGAAAATTCCTGCGCGTCGGCCGGTTTCGGAAGCGCTCCATAGGCGAGCGCCGCCAGCGCAATCGCGGCGGCCGTCGCCGCGCGGGGCTTACGGCGGCGCGAGAAAAGTCCAGCCAAGCCGCCGGCCTGCAGAATGAGAACCGCGAGAATATCGGCGAACAGCAGACCGAGTGCCGTACCGAGCAGAGCCGGTTTCAGATCCGTGCTCGCAGCGTTGTCGTACGAGAGGCGCTTAACGGAGGCCGGAAGATTGGGAAACGGAACAAGCGCGCTCTTCGGCGTCAGGACATTGAGCGCGCGCGGGCTCGCCGATTGCCCATAATAGCCGGGCGGATGTTCATAGCTGGG
>DATLJG010000198.1:0-11092 GCA_035538995.1 Hyphomicrobium sp.
CAGGCCCTTGGCGGAGCGTTGCACGCCGGCATATTTCGTCATGACGGCGCGCAGCCGGTCGAGCGTTTCGTGACGTTTTGCCGTTGCAATGGAACTCGGGCCGGGAATGCGCTTTGGCTGCACAAAGTGTCCGACGCGATCGTGCGGAAGGAAAGCGCGAATGTCGGACGCGGCGCGGGCGCCGAAAACGACGGCTTCAAGAAGCGAGTTCGATGCAAGCCGATTGGCGCCGTGCAATCCGGTCGAAGCCACTTCTCCAACCGCCCACAGGCTCGCGAGACTGGTGCGGCCGCGAAGATCGGTTGCGATGCCGCCCATGTGGTAGTGCTCGGCCGGGGCGACCGGGATGAGGTCGATCGTCGGATCGATGCCGGCGTTGCGGCAATGATTCCAGACGGTCGGAAATTCTTTTTCGAAGTGGGCGCCAATCGCGGCGCGGCAATCGAGAAAAACACCGCGTCCCGCGTTCAGTTCATTGTAGACGGCGCGGGCGACGACATCGCGCGGAGCCATCTCGCCGCGTGGATCGATGCCCAGCATGAAGCGCTCGCCGTTGGCATTGACCAGCGTTGCGCCTTCGCCGCGCAGGGCTTCCGTTGCGAGCGGTGCGGGATCGATACCGGCGTCGATGGCGGTCGGATGAAACTGTACGAATTCAGGATCGGCAATGATGGCGCCGGCACGCGCGGCCATCGCGATCGCCTCGCCTTTGGCGTAGGACGGATTGGTCGTCAGTGCGAACAACGCGCCGACGCCGCCAGTCGCCAGAACGACGGCCGATGCCGGCACGAAGACATAACTGCCGTTGCCGAGTGCGCGCGAGCGGATCAGCCGAACGCCTTCGACGCGGCCGTTGGTTGCGATGAGGTCGTCGGCCTCGTAGCCTTCCAGCACGCGGATCGACGGCGTTTGGCGTACCGCCGCAATGAGCGCCTGCATGATGGCGGCGCCTGCGCGATCGCCGGAAACACGCACGACACGTTTCTCCGAGTGGGCGGCTTCCTTCGACAGCACGTAATGGCCTTCGAGATCGCGATCGAAGGGAACGCCGTAGCTCAGCAGATCGCGAATGCGATCCGGCCCTTCGTCGGCAACAATACCGGCGACCTTGGCGTCGACGATACCGCCACCGGCTTCAATGGTGTCTGCGGCATGCTTCGCGGTGCTGTCGCCTTCACCGACCGCTGCCGCGATGCCGCCTTGCGCCCACATGCTGGACGCGCCTTCACCGAGCGGGGCGGCGGCGATGACCGTGACGGGAAGGGGGGCGAGCTTCAACGCGGTGAAAAGTCCCGCGAGGCCCGCGCCGATGATCACGACGTCGCCGGGTCCGGCTTCGCTCTCGAACGGCACGAACGATCTGCCCTCGTGCCCTTTTCGTGCAGCCATTGCATTGCCTCCTGGACCGTCGCCCAAAAAAGCTAATTGGTCAGATTGACCATGCGCTCGACAGCGCGACGTGCACGAACAGCGACATCCGGATCGACCGTCACTTCGTGACGCATGTTGACCAAGCTGTCGTAAATGTTTTCGAGGCTGATCCGCTTCATGTGCGGGCAGAGATTGCAGGGACGAATGAACTCGACTCCCGGCGCTTCGACGGCGACGTTGGACGCCATCGAACATTCGGTGACGAGCATGACTTTCGCCGGATGCTTGGTCTTGACCCACTCGATCATGCCGGATGTCGAGCCGGTGAAGTCGGCGGCCGCAATGACGTCGGGTGGGCACTCGGGGTGCGCGATGATCTTCAGGCCGGGTTCGTTGGCGCGCATGGCCTCAAGCTCTTCACCCGTGAAGCGCTCGTGAACCTCGCACGCGCCTTTCCAGGCAATGACCTCGACCTTCGTCTGCGATTGCACCCACTTCGCGAGATACTGATCCGGAATGCACAGAACGCGCGGCACGCCGAGGCTTTCGACGACCTTCACGGCG
This sequence comes from Hyphomicrobium sp., assembly GCA_035538995.1. Lineage (GTDB taxonomy): Bacteria > Pseudomonadota > Alphaproteobacteria > Rhizobiales > Hyphomicrobiaceae > Hyphomicrobium_B. The sequence continues at coordinate 1,936 of DATLJG010000198.1, forward strand.
TTCGAAGACGTGCAGGTGATATCGCATTCGGCTTTCACCGCCGCCGACGTGTTGACGTACGTCACGATCGGTACGCCGGGATAGGCTTCCCTCAGCATGCGGACGTCCTCGGGCGTGATCGAGGATGCGAGCGAACAGCCGGCGCGCATATCGGGAATAAGGACGGTCTTGTCCGGGGACAGCAGCTTCGACGTTTCGGCCATGAAGTGGACGCCGGCCTGCACGATGACCTTGGCATCGGTGCGCGCGGCTTCCTTGGCAAGCTGCAGGGAGTCGCCGCGAAAATCGGCGACGCAATGGAAGATCTCCGGCGTCATGTAATTGTGCGCCAGGATAACGGCGTTGCGCTGAACCTTGAGCTCGTTGATCGATTTGATCAGCGGCGCGTAATACGGCCATTCCATCGGCGTGATGACGTCTTTGACACGCTCGTAGAGCGGCGCCATCTCGGCCTCGAGGGATTTTGACCAGGCGTAGGCAGGTGCCGCTTTCGCCGCGGGTTGCTTGGCCGCGACGGGCTTCTCGGTTTTTGCGAGCGTAGAAACCATTGACTGCCTCTCACAAATCGCTATATGCTCTCAGGGAGCATATATGGGGTAAAAGAGATACCGGCATACCCAGCCGATTACGTCTGAAATGCTCTATTCGAGCATTCCTGGACACGATTAACATAGTGTACTTGGAAACAGATTTCCAGGGCGGCGGTTCCCGCGCGCCCTGGATGAGAGGCCTCGTAGAATCGTGTTGTCAGTTCCGGCTCGGCGGAGCCGAAACCCTGACGCCCGGTGCCGGACGCTCCAACAGTACTTCGCGGCGGAAACGAAAGAGCTTCGCAGGTCTGCCGCCTGTTCGCGTTTTGACGTCGCCCGTCGGCTCGACGAGGCCCGCGCCTTCGACCAGCCGGCGGAAGTTTTGCTTATGCAGATGCGGACCGAGAATGGCTTCGACGGTCTTCTGCAATTCGTAGAGCGTGAATTCGTCCGGCATGAGTTCAAACACGACCGGGCGATATTTGATCTTCGCGCGCGTGCGGCTGATGGCCGTCGCGAGAATACGCCGGTGATCTGATTGCATCGGGAGGCCGAGCTTAGGGCGGTCGCCCCACTCGCGCGCCGAGGTACGGCCATCCCGCGCCGCTTCATCGGCAAGTCCCGCTTCGTAAAGCATCTCGAACCGCTCGAGCACCTTTTCTTCATCCCACAACATACCGTCGAGGCCGAAGCAAATACGCAGGCGATCGGCGCGCGGTATCGGAGACGAGACGGACTTTTGCGGACCCGATTTCTCGGCCCAGGCCTTGAGCCTCGGCTCGATTTCGTTCGCGATGATTTCGGGTCTGCCGCGCCGCCAGTCCTCCCAAGGGAAATACTGGTACCAGCTCCGCCAGACACCATCCGTCAGGCCATGATGGCCGACGGCTTGCGTCAACGCGAGATAGCCGATCGAAACGGTGTGAGGCGTCACGTCGTCGGAATCGGAGTGACGTCCACGATCGGCAAACGTGTAGAGCTGTTCGGCGTAACCGAGTTCAAGGCCCGTTTGATCGTGAACCCATGACCTGAGCCCGCTTTCAAGCGTACGATGCTCAAGAGGATTAAAAGGACCAAACGGAAGGAGGTCGGTTGCGCCAATACTGTCCGCGTCGCCACGCACGACAAGTGCGACGGGTTCGTTCTCTGCTACCGCTACGATAGCGGCATTCAAGCCGATGCCGACGGAATGCGTTGGTTCCGCGTCGGCGTCGGGAGTCCGATGAGACGTATCGGGCGTCGGTTTTCTCCGGCCAGAAAATTCCATGTTCATAGTGTCTTCCCCGTGCTCCCCATGAGGCGAGCTAGTTGGCGATCGTGGCGATTTTCAGATATCCTGCACAACTAAAAAAACTGCGCAGACGCCGCAAATCGGCCCGATTTCAAAAAGGCGCGTACTTCTTAAAGACATCGAGAAACTGTCTCTGTGCATCCTTTGTCGAATGCGGCGTGAGCACCATAAGTTCCCTGCCGATTATTTCGGGAAGCACAGGGCGGCCGAAAAAACGCTCCGCCTCGTCAGGGGTAAACCCCGCGAGTAACGTGGCTTCATAGTAGGCAGCAATGGTGTCTGCGCGTTTTATGGTGGACACGGCGTAATCGTCGATTTCGCCAATTCCGAAGCGGCTATAGATCGCTGCCAGCAGATTTTGTTCGAAGGCTTTGTAATCGAGTCCGATGGCCGATTTGAACGGGCTGATCAAATCGCCGATGACGTATTCCGGGGCGTCATGCAGAAGCGCAGCGCATAGCTGCCTTGCATTAAAGTCGGGCTCAATCGCCGCAACAATCGCGGCGACGAGGACGCTATGTTGCGCAACCGAGAAGGCATGGTCGCCGACCGTCTGACCATTCCAGCGCGCGACTCGCGCCAGTCCGTGCGCGATATCCTCGATTTCAATGTCCTCAGGTTTCGGGTCCAGCAGGTCGAGGCGCCGGCCCGACAACATGCGCTGCCATGCTCGCGCCGGGCGTTTATCGTTCACGCTCATGGGGCTGCGATCTTGAGGTTCTTCTGAAGCCGGGCGCAGGGTGCGTGGCGGAAGCAGGAGACGATATGATCGTTGACCATACCCGTCGATTGCATGAAGGCGTAAAGCGTGGTCGAGCCGACGAAGCGAAAGCCCTCTTTCTTGAGACTCTTACTCATGCGCTTTGAGATATCCGTTTCGGTGGGGGCGTCCTTGAAGGTCTTCAGGGTATTGATGATCGGCCGACCGTCGACAAAGCTCCAGATGAACTGCGAAAAGGACTGGCGTTCACTCAGCGCCAGATAGATCTTCGCATTGGAGATCGCTGCTTCGATTTTTGCGCGGTTGCGGATGATGCCTTCGTTGGCCATCAGCTTCGCGACGTCGCGTTCGGTCATGCGGGCTATGCGCGCCGCATCGAAATCGTAGAACGCCTTGCGAAAGTTGTCTCGCTTGCGAAGGATCGTGATCCAGGACAGGCCGGCCTGAAAGCCTTCGAGGACCAGCTTTTCGAACAGGGCACGATCGTCGGTCATTGGCACGCCCCACTCTTCATCGTGGTAGCGCGCGTATTCTGTTCCTGTTGCTCCGGCCCACGGGCAGCGTTCGATCGGCTTTGCGGGGTTCATCGGGATGATGTCGCCGATGCACGGGCGGCGGAGGCGCGATAGCGATCGAGTGCTTGCGGATCGACGTCGATGATCTTGTTTCCGGCGCGCACGTGCTGGTTCTTTTCCTGTGCTTCCACGACCCGATCGAGCCGCAGCAGTGCGAGCGCGTGCATGCCGTCCACGGTGCCGACGCGGCCGACCGAAATCTCTCCGGCCTGCACGTCGGCGCCGGGACTCAGCGGCGACGTGGCGGAAATTTTGACGACGCGCTTGCGCACGACCGACTTGTTCTGCATGCGCGAGACGATCTCCTGACCGACATAGCAGCCCTTGGTAAAGGAGACGCCGTTGAACAGATCGAAGTCGGCTTCGTGCGGATACGCATCGCCGAACTCGTAATCCTTGCCACCTTCGGGGACGCCGAGGTGAACGCGATGGGCATCGTAATCGAGGTGGGCAAGTTCGACGACCTGCTTGTCAGGCGGTGGCGGGGCCTGCACCAGCCATCGGTTTCCCATTCCGGGATGGCGCGGATCTTTATAGCTGAGGCATGTTCGCGTCTCGGTCAGGGCATCGGCACCTGCGCCCCAGACGGCGTAAACCGCGAAATCCGGCGATATGTCCTTAATGGCAACGTCAGCGCGAAGTTTGTACATCGTCAGCCGTTTCACGAGGTCGCCGGTTTTTGATGAGGCGACGTCGATCAGATAGCCGCTTGCGGTGGCGACGACGAAGAACTCGAAGAGGATCTTGCCCTGCGGCGATAGCAGGCCCGCATGGCGCGCTTCGCCACGGCGCAGCCCCTGCAGATCGTTGGTGACGAGGCCCTGCAGAAGCTTCTCGCTGTCGCCGCCATCGACACTCACGACGCCGCGGTCGGTCAATCGCGCGATGTTTGCGCTTTGCATGGGCTTGGTCTCGATTGCAAACGGGGTAAGAGTTACGTATGCGGGGTCCTAGCCGAAGGCAAGTCCAAGGAGCGCCGCGAGGAATGGCCGAAACATTCGATGTCGTGATCCAGGGTGCGACAGTCGTCAACCATGACGGCGAGGGCATCCGCGATCTTGCAATCGCGGGCGGGAAAATCGCGGCTATAGGCGACCTCGGTACAGCCAAAGCCCCGAACCGGATCGACGCGAAGGGTTTGCATATTCTGCCGGGCGTCATCGATACGCAGGTGCATTTCCGGGAGCCGGGGCTCGAGCATAAGGAAGACCTGGAGACGGGGAGCCGATCCGCCGTCGCGGGCGGTGTCACGGCGGTGTTCGAAATGCCGAACACGAAGCCGTTGACGACAGACAGCGAGAGGCTGGCCGATAAGGTCAGCCGCGCCCGTCACCGCATGTTCTGCGATTTCGCATTCTTCGTCGGTGGAACGCGCGACAACGTTGCCGATATTCCCAATCTCGAAAAGCTCGAAGCGTCGGCCGGCATCAAGGTCTTCATGGGGTCATCGACCGGCGACCTGCTCGTCGATGAGGAAGCGGCGCTCGATCGCATCATTGCCAGAATTTCGCGACGCGCGTCCTTTCATGCCGAGGACGAGGCTCGTCTCAAGGTGCGCATGCACCTGCGGCGCAAAGGCGATCCGTCTTCGCATCCGGAATGGCGTGACCCCGAAGCGGCGCTCATCGCGACGAAGCGGCTAGTGGGGCTGGCGGAGAAGCATGGCAAGCGCGTGCATGTGCTGCACATCTCGACCGCCGACGAAATGCAGTTTTTGCGAGATCACAAGTCGTATGCGACGGTCGAAGTTACGCCGCATCACCTGACGCTTGAGGCGCCGGAGTGTTACGAGCGCCTCGGCGCCTACGCGCAGATGAACCCGCCTGTGCGCGACGCGCGCCATCGGGCGGCGATCTGGGCGGCGTTGCAGTCCGGCGTTGTCGATGTCCTCGGGTCAGATCATGCGCCGCATACGCGCGAGGAAAAAGATCACATCTATCCCGACACGCATTCCGGAATGACCGGCGTGCAGACGCTGGTGCCGGTGATGCTCGATCATGTGAATGCGGGACGGCTATCGCTGCAACGCTTCGTCGATCTGACGAGCCACGGTCCGCAGCGTCTCTTCGGAATCCGCGACAAGGGCCGCATCGCCGTTGGCTACGATGCCGATCTGACGATTGTCGATTTGAAACGGCAGGCGACGATTTCCAATGATTGGATCGAGAGCCGGTGCGCGTGGACGCCGTATGACGGGATGAAGGTGACGGGGTGGCCGGTCGGAACGATCGTGCGCGGCCGGACCGTCATGTGGGACGGAGAGATCATCGGACCGGCACAGGGCGAGCCGGTCGGATTTCTCGAAGGCTTCGCGCGCTGACCTTAGCCAGCCAGCGCGCGAAACGGATTCCGAATTCAGCCTTCGTCGCCGACCTTTGCCAAGCGGGCGGTTCCGGCCGGAAGCCGCTTCAGCACATAGACCGTCGTTCCGACGCCAGCGAGCTGCGCGAGGTGGGTCACGTTGCCGTTGGTCATGCGGATGCAGCCCGACGACGTCGCCGTGCCGATCGACTTGACGTCGTTGGTGCCGTGAATGCGGTAGAGCGTATTACCGAGATAAAGCGCCATCGCTCCGAGCGGATTGCGGACGCCGCCTGCCATGTGAACGGGCAGGTTCGGCTTGCGCGCGCGCATCTCGGCGGGCGGGAACCATTCCGGCCAGGCGACCTTGCGCGAAACCTTCTCGACTCCAGACCACGCGAAGCCCTGCTTGCCGACGGCAATCGGGTAGCGGTACGCCGTCGATGAGGACAGCACGTAGTACAGATGCCGCCCGGCGGTATCGATGACGATGGAGCCTTTGCCATAGTGATTGGGGAAGGACACTCTCGGCGGCGCGACCGCCGCAATGTGCGGTTTGCCGCCACCGGTCAGCGTTTCCCGAGCATTCGCCGGCGAGTCATCGTCATCATTGTCGGCGCGGTTGTTTTGTGGTTGGCCCCAGTCCCAGCCCATGCCGAAAAGCGGCGTCGGCTTGGCGGCAGCCGTCGCGCGACGTTCGCGTTTCAATTTTTTCGGGGGGACATATCCATAGGTTTCGTCGGCGGGGTGGAAGGCTTGCGCCGGAGCCGCGATCGCGCAGCTTAGCAACACGGCAGCCAGGATACTCATAGACTTCATCGAACTCATCCTCGCGCTTCACATAGCGTGTGACGGGCGCAATAAAGCAAAAGCCGGGGCGGTGGCCACCCCTCTGCGGCAATTCGCGATTGCCAAGATAATTTAGCCCGGATGGCGTGCAGCGCTACTTGATTTGTTTGAACGTCAGCCAGGTGCCGTCGGCGGCAATGGCGAGGCACCACCACAACCAGCGTTTTTTCTCATGTATCTCAGCGGCTTTGGCCGGGCTGACGAGACGATAGAGATCGACATCTTCGGACGGCGTGAGTTTGTCCAGCTGCTTTGCTGCGAGATAGGGCCAGACATAGACGGAGTTGTTCTCGATGTCGCGGCCGATCGGCTTCGTCGCGGGAGGCATTTCCAGCAAATTGACGAGAGCGGCCAGTATTTCGCGGCCCTCGCCATCGGCAGATTGGCCTTTCAGCGCTTTGATCGGATCGTCGGTGCCTGCGACACCAAGATCGGGCAATGCGCCCATCTTAAATACGGACCTCAGCTCTTCGATGTTGCCGGATCGTGCGGCTGCAAGTATGGCGTCGCGAAGATCGGCGACGTTTCGCGGTAGATGCACGTGTTGATCGCCTTCGGTGGCGGTGGACGGCAAAACATGGACAAGCGCGATGGCCATCACTACGAGTAGCAGGAGAAGGGTCGGGCGAGTCCGTTGGGGATATGGGCACATTCGCGGGTGTTGTAATCTCATTGTGAATGCACCTGACGAGGGTATCCGCTAACCGTTGCGCCGTTCGTCTGCACGATGAAAGAGAAAGCCGCGCGGTCTGACGACGACTTGCGCAAATTCCAGCACTGACGCCGAGCACGCCCGCCTTGATGGACTTTATCCCGAACCCGCTCATCATTCCCATCGGCCTGATCGTTGGTGTTCTCATCGCGGCGCCTGTTGGACCCGTCAACGTTCTGTGTATTCAGCGCGCCGTCGAGCGTGGCTTTTGGGGCGGCGTCGCCGCCGGACTCGGTTCTGTGATGGGCGATGGGCTGATCGCGCTTTGTGCGGGTCTGGGCGTCGGGACCGTGCTCGGCGCCGTGCACGCGCACCGGGCTTTCATACAAGTGTTGGGCGGATTGGCGTTGCTGGCTTTCGGAGCGCGACTCTATTTCAGCGGTCCGAAGCTCAAGCCGATATCGGAAGCGGATGCCTCGACGGCGCGCCTCAAGGATTTCGCCTGGGACATTCCGCAGACATTCTTCCTTACGATCACGAATCCCGGCGCGGTGCTCGGTCTCTTCGCGGTGTTTGGCGGAGTCAGCACATTCGTCGAGGTGCAGTCGACGATCGACGTCCTGCTGTTGGTGGCGGCTATCGTCAGCGGCAGCATGCTGTGGTGGGTGACGCTGTCCAACATCATCGGACGCTATCGGCATCAGATCGATTTGCGGACGCTGCAGCGCGTGAACCGGATCGCGGGGTTGCTGCTGGCGATCTTTGGAGCCGTGCTGATCGCCGAAGTGATCTGGAAGGGCGGCAGCTTTTAATCCGCCGCTCTTTCCGAAGTGTGTCTCGCCTCGTCTATTGATCGCGGCGGGCGAGCGTGAACTCGCCTTCGACGACGCGCTTTTCAAGACCGCGCGTCAGATGGATCACGGCGTCTTCGCCGTAAATGGCAACGAGATCCGTCAAAGCCGTGAATAGCGCGGCATAGGCCATCTGTTGCGGTTCGACCCCCGTATCGACGCCTTCATCCCACGCGGCAAGAATGAGATCGAGTGCCTTCAGCGTCGGATTTTTCGTGTCGATGTCTTCGAAACACTGCATATGCGTTCAACCCAAATGTCGCCCGAGACGGGCGGCTCCCCCTTTGAAGATTGTGAACTAGCACGTGCTTCCGCGAAAGTTTCAAACGGCGCTAATTCACAGTAAACCCGTCGTTGCCGCAAGATAAAGAGTGTTCGTAATCGGTTCAGTGATATGCCTTGAGCAATCCTTCCGATAACTCCGAACCTTCGGAAAGAAATCGTGTGATGGCGGTCTGTGCCGACGGACTGCACGTATTATACGTGCGGCTGTAGCTGCGATACCCTTGGTTGAACGCGCGCGTCAGTTTCGCGCGCCGCAATGCGCTCGAGCCTTCGGCTTGCATCAACTCGCTCATGCGTTCGCGCCAGTATTGGCCTTCGTTGGCGCCGCACAACTCGCGAAGATAGTGAACGGCGCCCAAGATCTCGGAAAGCCTCAGCAATCGATCGTCGTACGGCTTCGCATCCGAGGCCGCGAACGCCGTCGCGTGTCCGGCGAATGCCGCCACGATGAGCGCCGCGAATGCCGCGAGCGCCGCGCGACGACGGCGGGCTGGAGTTATCCCCATTGTTTTTGCCGATGAAATGGCCATCGCGATGAACTAAATCAGATTCTCGGCGGTTCGGCGGCAACGGATCGTGCCGCCGCGTTCTTTGTTTCGCGGATCGTCCAACGAAAAGAAACGCAACCGTGTGCTCGCGCTATACTCTGACGTCACCCTCTGAAGCGGTTCGCGATTTATTCGGGCTTCCGGATAGCGAGGATTTTCCGCCGAGGTACAATATCGCGCCGGCCCAGCCGGTCGCAATTGTGCGTCACGATGCGAGGCGGCAGCGTGAATTGCAGCTCGTTCAGTGGGGGCTCATTCCCTCTTGGCTCAAGGATCCTCGCGTCTTTAAGCCCCTCATCAATGCGCGCAGCGAGACAGCGGCTGAAAAGCCGTCGTTCCGTGGTGCGATGCGTCATCGCCGCTGCCTCATTCCGGCGACCGGCTATTACGAATGGACGGGGCGCCGAGGCGCCAAGCAGCCGCATCTCATCAGGCTGAAGGGACAGGAGCTTTTCGCGATGGCCGGGCTTTGGGAGGCTTGGCTCGGCGCCGATGGCAGCGAGATCGAAACGATGGCGGTGCTGACGACGGCGGCAAATGGCGATGTCGCGGCG
>DATLJG010000199.1:0-1722 GCA_035538995.1 Hyphomicrobium sp.
ACGTTGTGGCTGATCGTCGGCGTCGTCTTCGCCGGCGCCGTGCAGGACTTCATCGTGCTCTGGGCCTCGACGCGCCGTGACGGCCGCTCGATGGGCGACATGATCCGCTCGGAACTCGGCCCGCTTGCCGGCACCATCGCGATGATCGGCGTGCTGTTGATCATGGTCATCCTCTTGGCTGTGCTGGCCCTCGTCGTCGTCAAGGCACTGAAGCAAAGCCCGTGGGCGACGTTCACGGTGATGATGACCATCCCCATTGGCGTCCTGATGGGCGTCTACGGCCGCTATCTCCGCCCTGGACGCATCGGCGAAATGTCGCTCATCGGCTTCGCGCTGCTGCTGCTCGCGCTGATCTATGGCCGCCACGTCGCTGAAGATCCTGTGCTCGGCCCGATGTTCGATTATTCCGGCGAGCAGCTCTCGATGATGCTGATCGCCTACGGCTTCGTCGCCTCCGTATTGCCGGTCTGGACGCTTCTGGCGCCGCGCGACTATCTCTCGACCTTCCTGAAGATCGGCACGATTGCGGGACTGGCGCTCGGAATTTTCTTTGTCCTCCCCGACCTGAAAATGCCGGCTCTGACGAAGTTCATCGACGGCACCGGCCCCGTCTTCGCCGGCAATCTATTCCCGTTCCTGTTCATCACCATCGCCTGCGGCGCCGTTTCCGGCTTTCACGCGCTCGTTTCGTCCGGCACCACGCCGAAGATGCTCGACAACGAAATCAACGCCCGCTTCATCGGCTATGGCGCGATGCTGATGGAGAGCTTCGTCGCGATCATGGCGCTGGTCGCGGCGGCAAGCCTCGAACCCGGTCTCTATTTTGCTTTGAACAGCCCGGCCGCGTTGATCGGCACCACACCCGATTCCGCCGCTGCCGCGATCTCAAGCTGGGGCTTTGCGGTAACGCCGGACATGATCAAAGACGCAGCAACGAATGTCGGCGAGGCGACGATCCTGTCACGCACCGGCGGCGCACCGACCCTTGCCGTCGGCATGGCCGAAATTCTTTCCAGCGCCATCGGCGGCAAGGCGATGATGGCCTTCTGGTATCATTTCGCCATTCTGTTCGAAGCGCTCTTCATCCTGACGACGATCGACGCCGGAACGCGCGTCGCACGCTTCATGATTCAGGATCTCATCGGCTCGTTCGTGCCCGTCTTTCGCGACACGCGCTCCTGGACGGCGAATATCGTGGCCACGACCGTCGCCGTCGCGGGCTGGGGCTATTTTCTCTACCAGGGCGTCGTCGATCCGCTCGGCGGCATCAACACGCTGTGGCCGCTGTTCGGCATCGCCAATCAGATGCTCGCCTGCATCGCCCTGATCCTGTGCACCGTCGTCCTCTTCAAGATGAAGCGCCAACGCTATGCCTGGGTCACGATCGTCCCCGCAACCTGGGTCGCAATCTGCACGCTCACCGCCGGGTGGCTGAAGATCTTCAGCGACAACCCCGCCATCGGCTTCCTCGCGCACGCCGACAAGTTCGGCACGGCGTTGAACGCTGGCGAGCTGCTGGCGCCTGCCAAGACAACGGCCGACATGAGTCGCATCGTCTTCAACGACTACGTCAACGCCACGATGACGGGCTTGCTGATCGCGCTCGTCGTCGTGATGGCCGGATTTGCGCTGGCCGCGATACTGAAGGCCCTCGCCGACCCGAACGTCTCGGCCTGCGAAACCTCTGTCGTTCCCGCGGAGTGACCCATGCGAAACACCGCC
>DATLJG010000200.1:0-3295 GCA_035538995.1 Hyphomicrobium sp.
CTCGGCTTCGTTGATCCGCCGCGAGAGAATGTTCGCAGCAATGATGAGCACGGACGTGCCATGACTGCGCACGTAGCTGTCCGCCAGTGTCAGTGCATAGATGAAGCCGGCGCACGCGCCCGCCATGTCGATGCCGCCGGCATTGGTAAGGCCGAGGCGGTGCGCGACGAGCGGCGCCGTCGGCGGCAATAGATGATCGGGCGTCGAGGTCGCGAGCAACAGAAGACCGATCTCGTCGCGTGAAATGCCGGCCGCCGCGATCGCCATGTTGCCAGCCGGAACGGCAAGATCGGAGAGGGCCTGATCGGCCGCCGCATAGCGTCGTGCTTCGATGCCGGTACGCCGCTTGATCCAGCCCGCTTCGAGACCGAGACGCGCTTCGATTTCAGAATTCAGCACGGTGCGCTCAGGCGCATAGTGACCAAGACCGATGATTTCGACGCCGGTCATGCCAGTACCTCGCCGACGGTCTCCACGATGGCGCTATAGACGAATTTGAGTTCGTCATACGTCGTACAGTAGGGAGGCATGACGTAGACGGTCGAGCCGAGGGGACGAAGAAGCACGCCGCGTTCCAATAGCTGCGCCCGGAGTGTCAGGGCGATATGGGCCAAGTAGCCCGGTTGAACATTCGAAAGCTCAAATGCGCTAATCGTGCCGAGTTGGCGCACATTCGCGAAGTGCGCGTCGAGCGCCTTGAGGCACAACGCCTGATTTTGACTAAGCGCAAGAATACGCTCGACGACAGGCTCCGTGCGCCAGACATTGAGATTCGCCACGGCCGCGGCGCAAGCAATGGCATTGGCCGTATAGGAACTCGAATGAAAGAAAGTGCGCGCCCGGTCCTTCGAAAGATGGGCGTCGTAAATAGGGGCGCTGCAGAGCGTAACGGCCAGAGGTATCGAGCCGCCCGTTAATCCCTTCGCCGCGCAGAGAATGTCAGGCGAAATACCGGCTTGTTCGCACGCGAAGATCGTTCCCGTGCGCCCGAATCCGGTCATCACCTCGTCAGCGATAAAGAGAACGTCGTGCGCCTTGCAGATTCGATGCATCTCCTTGAGCGTATCGGGCTCATACATCAGCATGCCGCCCGCCCCCAGGATCAGCGGTTCGCAGATGAGCGCCGCGACGTTTCCTTTTCGGCAGGCAATCTCGAGAGCATCGAAGGTCGGCTGCGCATGGTGCGGCTTGGGGTATGGAATGCGCCCAACGTCAAACAGCAGCGGCTCGTAGGCGGCGTTGAAGACTCCGCGCGCACCGGCTGACATCGTGCCGATGGTGTCGCCGTGATAGGCGTGTTCCAGCGCCAGAATGCGTGTGCGTGGCTGACCGATGTTGCGCCAGTAACCGAGGGCCATCTTCAGCGCGACCTCGACCGACGTTGATCCGCTGTCGGAAAAGAACACATGCGCGAGACCGGGCGGCATAATCTTCAACAACTCGCGCGCAACCGTTTCCGCAGGCTCATGCGTGAAGCCGGCAAAAATGACCTGATCGAGCTTGGCTGCTTGCTCGGCGATGGCGCGGATGATCTTGGGATGGCGGTGACCGTGCGTGATCACCCACCAAGAGGAAATGCCGTCAAAGATGCGGCGGCCATCGGTCGCTTCGAGCCAGGCGCCTTCCGCGCGCGCGATCGGAAGCATCGCGGGTTCCAGACCATGCTGTGTAAACGGGTGCCACACCGGCGAACAGCTCATGGACCTGATGCTCCGATGCCGAGAAGTTGAGGAAGCGAGAAGTTGGCAGCGAAGGCCTGCTTCAAAGAATTGCAATTCAGTTCGGGAAGAACAGGGAGGCGGCCTAACCGCTTAACGCGGCCGAAGTCGCAAATCGTGCGCTCGCTATCGGCGCTTTCATCGCCGATGAAGGCGATGCCGAGAATCGGAATGGCGCGGCGCTTCAAGGCTTCGATCGACAGCAGGGAATGATTGATCGTGCCGAGTCGCGTTGCGGCGCAAAGAATGACCGGCAGCTTCCACTCGGCCAGAAGATCGATTTGCAGCAATTGCCGCGTTAGGGGCACGTCCAAGCCGCCTGCCGTTTCGACAACGAGCGGTGTCGGATGATCCTGCGGCCGCAGAAGGCCGGCGTCGATTTCAATGCCGTCGCGTTCTGCAGCGAAATGCGGCGATGCCGGAGTGTTCAGTTTGTAGGCTTCGGCGAGAATGCGCGGTTGTGCCAGTCCGCTGAGGCGGGCGACCGTTTGGGAGTCTGTATCGCCGGCGAGCCCCGCCTGCACCGGTTTCCAGTAATACCCGTCGAGCGCCCGCGTCAGCGCCGCCGAGAAGACGGTTTTTCCGATGTCGGTATCTGTCCCGGCAATGACGATGCGCGTGCTCATGCGGCAGCCCCGGCTTCCGCTGCGGCGAGATCCGCGATCAGGCGCGAAAGAACAGCTTCATCCGTATTCAGCGTGAGCGTCAGACGTAGCCGCGCCGTGCCTTCCGGAACGGTCGGTGGCCGGATGGCGCGAACATCGTAGCCGCGCGCTTTCAGGGCCGACGCGAGCGACACCGCCGCCGCATCGGAGCCGATGATGATCGGCTGAATTTGTGATCCAGATGGAACGTGTCGCGTCTCGGATTTTAATTTCCCACCGGCAAAGGCGATAAAGCGATGCAACTTCTCGCGCCGCTCGGGCTGCGCCTGGCATATCTCCAGCGCCGCACGAACCGCCGCCGCAACGAGTGGCGACGGCGCGGTTGCATAAATGAAAGCGCGTGCGCGATTGACGAGAAAATCGCGAATGCTTTTCGGAGCGAGTACGAGCGCACCCATGACCCCAAGGGCCTTGCCGCACGTATGCAGCGTGATGATGTTAGAACTGCCTTCGAGATGCGCGGCAAGCCCGCGTCCGTCGGCTCCGAAGACGCCCGTCGCGTGCGCTTCGTCGACGATCAGCATCGCGTCATGGCGCTCCGTCAGAGCGGCGAGATCATCGATCGGCGCACGGTCGCCGTCCATGCTGTAAAGGCTCTCGACGACGATCCATGGCTGCCCGACGCCGCCTTTCGCCCGCCATGCCGTAATTCGGTCGTCGAAACTCTGCGGATCGTTGTGCCGGGCGGCTACCGCTTCAGCCTTCGACAGGCGCATGCCGTCGTGGGCGCTGGCGTGGATCAATTCGTCATAGACGATCAAATCGCCGCGCAACGGCAGCGTCGCCAGCAGGGCCGTATTGGCGATAAACCCGCCGCCAAAGAAAAGCGCCGTCTCGGCACCGAAAAATCGCGCGGCATCCGCTTCCAGGGCTTCGTGCTCGGGGTGATTGCCGCGCAGCAGGCGCGAACCA
>DATLJG010000201.1:0-6546 GCA_035538995.1 Hyphomicrobium sp.
CGATCCGCACGAGATCAAGCGGGCTCTCGCCAACGGCGCCGACGATTTCCTTCTGAAGCCGTTTAATCGCCAGATCATCGAGATGAAACTCGCCGAAGTCCGCGTGACGGCGTAGCTCTGATCAAAACAATTCAATCACTCAAAAAAATGTCCGCCTCGCATCAGGTCGATACGAAGCGGACAAACAATAAAATCGTCGGTGCTTGAACGCGCTTAAGCGCCCGCGGCTCAATTCTCCGGTGGGCTTTGCGGCGGCATCGGTGTCGGATAACCCGAATCCCCACCGGATTTCGCGGATGCAGGTGCCTGCGAAGCCGACTTCTCGGTGTGGTGCGTCTTCAGCTTGGCAGCCGGTTCGCTCAAGGACCCGGTCTCAACGGGTTTCGCCGCCCCCGGTTCCGATTGTGCGGTTGTGGCCCCCGGCGCGGGCGTCTCGGATGCAGCCGCTGCTGCAGCGGCTGGCGCTTCAGCGGCTTCCGTCACTGCCTTGGCCACATGATGAGCCGGCTTTTTCGGATCAGCAATCCTCAGCGTGGCAGTCTTCTTTTTCTCGACAGCTGCCTCGGACTTCTTGGCGAGTTCCTTTTTCTTTTTCGGAGCCTGGTGCTCCTCGGCGTCAGCTGCCTTCTTAGCGGGTTTTGCCTCTTTGGCATCTTCGTTGGAAGCGGACGTCTGCTCGCCTTTCGGCAGCGACGAGCCACCCCAACACACCGTGGCCGACGCCGTGCAGGTATGCTCGTCAAAAACGATGAAGTTCAGAAACAACTCGCACGAGACATCTTTCTTGCCCGTGTGAAAATCCTTGACGCCCTTCTCGCTCATCTTCGTCGCGATGAGTTTATCGAGCAGCGATTTCGCGTCGCGCGTCGGGCCGTCTTTGCCGTAATCGTTGACGGTGAAACCGTACTTCTTGCACTCGGCGCTCGCCGGCAGCGTGGCGGCCGACACGAAAGCGGCGGCGGTTGCGACGGCTGCAACGACGTTAAGCGTAAGGCGCATACTGATAATCCCCCGTGCTACCCACCAAGCTCTGCCGATATTTATATTGGCGCGAGGGTGGCAGGACGAGGGCGAGTTGGCGACAGGTGGAAGTTGTCGACACTTTGTGGCGCTTTACCCACAGCTGGCTTTTGCCAAGGCCACGCAATAGGAAATGGCGCAAAGGTTACTGCATATACGGCGCGCTACCGCCATGCGGACCGATCGCGGAATCGAAGAAGAAGCCATTATCGAACGGGCCGTTCTCCGTCTGGCGCTCCTGGCTCGGATCGCGGAATTCCCTGCCCCCGCCAAAACGACTGCGCGAGCTGCCATACGTATTGATCGTATCGCCATAGTTGTAGGAGTAACCACCACCGCGGCGAAGCGTGTAGTTCTCGCCCTGCTGCTGAGCCCGCTTGGGCGCCGCCGCAGCAGCGTCAGCAGTGATACCAAGGCACAGGCCGCCGAATAGCAAAGCTGAAACGAACTTCGACATCATTGCAGTGGCCTCTCTCCGTCGGCGCGGTGTTCTTCACGACGCGCCAGGACAATAGCGGAATTGTCGTTGAACTCCCTCAAGAAATGGTTGCCAACATCAATTCTAACAAGGCTGTAACATCCTGATCACGCTTGTCCGGGAAAGGCGCGGGAGTTGTAGGGCTGCCGCACGATCCGTCGCACGAACTGTGGTATGATTCCCACTGTTGGGGACTATTCAGACGGCGGCAAGCCAAAACACAACATGAGAGGGTTCGCCGCCCCACCACGTGGAGACGTCACATGGATATCGCTACCCTGTTAATCCAGCTCATCAGCGGTGCTCTCGGCGGAAATATCGCCGGCAGCATGTTCAAGAACTTGAGCCTTGGGACAGTCGGCAATTCGATCGCCGGCATCGTTGGCGGCGGAATTGGAGGCCAGATTCTCGAGCAGGTGTTCCATACGGCTGTGGCGGGCGGATCGATGGATCCGATGTACATTTTGACTCAGGTGATCGGCGGTGGCGTTGGCGGTGGCATCCTGATGGCGATCGTTGGGGCCATCCGCGGCGCTATGGCAAAGCAGTAAGATCACGAACAAATAAGCAATAAAATCGAAACCCCGCCGGACACCGTCCGGCGGGGTTTTGATTTGCGTCAACCACACGCCCGAATGGGATCACGATCAGCACACAGCAGCGCGCGACGAACCACATCACGGATTGCGCAGGCGCAATAGCCTGCACTGCGGAAAAAACCCGCTCGGATCTTGCAGAACAAACGACGCGGCAAACGCCGCGACGCATCAGAAACGCGAAAGCTCAGTCCGCCTTTTGCAGGTCAACTGCTTTCGGCCCTTTGCCACGCTTATCGGGTTCGGTTTCGAATGATATCCGCATACCCTCGTTCAGTTCACCGATGCCCGAACGCTCAACGGCGGTGACATGAACGAACACGTCATTACCTCCTGCGTCTGGCTTGATGAAACCGTAACCCTTCTGCGAATTGTAGAACTTGACGGTACCTGATTGGCGCATGCATCGTCTCCTGGCGCACTCCGGCGCTCGACGTCGGCTTTCCGCAAATAAGCCTCTGACCGAACTCCGAGGCGGGCGTCGGAAAGCACGAACCCGATCGCGTCCCATCGAACGATGCATTCGCGTCCGACTTCTAGAACGCAACGGGAGACGTTCATGCCGCTGCCCGCCTTAGCGTGCGGCAATTTATCCAGCAAATTCGATGCTGCGCAAGACGAAATGCTGCATAGCAACTAAGTTTGCGACTACTGGACGGTGTCTCTTAGTTCAAAGGCACTGCCGTCGCCTTCCGCCAAGGCATTAAGAAGAACAGGCATCAGGATTTCCAGTTCGGCGCGGAGCCGATAAGGCGGATTAAGCACCAGGACGCCAGCCGCCGTCAGTCCAAGCCCCGGAAACGGCGCGCATACCGCCAGCCGGACATCAAGAAATTCAAGGCCCTCTCGTGTCGTTGCGGCGGCGACGAATTGATCGGCAGCGATCACGTCCTTCAGCGGATACCAGATGAGATAAACACCGCCTGCGAAGCGTCCCAGCGCCTCTCTGACCGCGACTCCAAGATCCGCAAACTCGTTTTTGTCCTCGAACGGCGGATCGATCAGCACAACGCCCCGCCGTTCTTTTGGCGGCAACAGCGATTTGACGGCATGCCGCGCATCGATGTTCAGCACGGTCGTCGTCTTCGATTTCGCGAATTCTTGGCGCAATCGCGCGAATTCCGAAGCATTGAGTTCGTTGGCGACCAAAACGTCTTCGGAGCGCATGAGCATTCGCGCAATAACCGAACTGCCGGGATAGACGCCGAGTTCACCGTCCGCGTTCACGGCTTTGACCGCATCGAGATATGGCGCCAGAAATTCGGCAGCCACCGAGGGCAGCTCGGCGTCGAAGATGCGCCCGATCCCGTCGCGCCATTCGCCTGTCTTGACTGCTTCCTCTCCGTCGAGGTCGTAACGACCGCTACCCGCGTGTGTGTCGATCACACGAAACGGCCGCGGCTTCTGCTTCATGTAGGTCAGGACGCGCGCCAGCACGACGTGCTTCACGACGTCGGCGAAATTTCCTGCGTGATAGCCATGACGGTAGTTCATGCGGTGAATGACAAGCGGACAAGCCGGAAAAGTAATGCGAGACGCGGTCGCGGA
This sequence comes from Hyphomicrobium sp., assembly GCA_035538995.1. Classification (GTDB taxonomy): domain Bacteria; phylum Pseudomonadota; class Alphaproteobacteria; order Rhizobiales; family Hyphomicrobiaceae; genus Hyphomicrobium_B. The sequence continues at coordinate 3,643 of DATLJG010000201.1, forward strand.
TCGTTAGGCCTTCTGCTCCCAGCGCCCGCTTTGCGATTGCTGCCAGTAGGCAACGGTGCATCCCGCGGCTTTGGCAGCCTTCCATTGCGAACGCGCCGAAGCCAGCGCGTCGGGATCGTGCCCGTCGAACACGTATACGAACCTCTCGGCCCCCGCAAACGTGCTTGCTTCCGCGCCGTCAACCAGGAAACGCACGCCGGCGCCGTTCGGGTTTTCCGATCCGACCGTCAAAAAGATCGGCTGCTCGCTTGCATGACCGATGCGTGCTGTGCCGTGCGGCAAAAAGCTGTCGTCGGCGTATGTCCACAATGACATATCGATGGCCTCAAGCCGCTCCTGGCTGCCCGCTTGAACGACGGCCCGCCAGCCGCGCGCCAATGTTTTCTCGAGAAGGCTCGGTAGCACCCGCTCCAGCGTCTGATGTTCGAGATGATAGAAATAAACGTCCATCGCTCGACTGACCGTCCCGAAAATCATAGCGCACGAAAGCGCATTGACGTCATTTCGATGGCGCTCTTGAAGTCGCGCCGATTAAGCCTATCTAATTCGGTCCGGAGCGGCGCTGGTTCTTGTAGCTGACGCCCGTGCGGGCGGTGAGTGACGCGGCCTTCTCAATGTTCGCCGCTGTGGCTCCCGCCCGCTGCAATTTCCTCTTATCTTCTGTGCTTCAGATATCGCGCCGGCACTTCACCGGCATCGACAAGCGCCCTTGTGCACGTGCTCGTCAGGCCCTTCCTGTTGCTTTCGAAGCAACGGCGCAACTCGGTGCTGTCCGGTTGGTACTGCGCGCAGAAGTTCTGATAATCGCCGGCGCAAGCCTTCCGCACCTTCGCGGTGTACGCGCTTGCCGGAACAGCGAATAAACCTGCGCTCGCGATCAAGGCGGCAGACAACAGTGCCGTTTCGAACCTTTTCATTGAGGTGTCCCTCTACGTTTCTGTTTCCGTTTGTCCCTATCTGCGAGGACATGAACCGGAGATGTACTTTCGGAGGAATGCGCACACTAGGCGCCATCTCCCGGCCGCACCAACGATTCTCGCCTTTTGACGCAGTAACGCCGCTACTTCTTGGCGTAGGGATTCTCGCCTTTCCGCAGACTGAGGCGAATCGGAACGCCTGGCAAATCGAAGGCCTCACGCAGCGAATTCGTCAAATACTTGAGGTAGGATTTCGGCATCGCATCGGCGCGCTGGCAGAAGGCCACGAACGTCGGAGGCCGCGTCGATGGCTGTGTAATATATCGGATCTTGATGCGCTTGCCCGCGGCTGCCGGTGGCGCGTGCGCACTCAGCGCCGCTTCGAGCCAGCGATTGAGCTGCGGCGTTGAAACGCGCCGGTTCCACGTTGCATAGGTTTTGGTAATGGCCGTCATCAATTGATCGAGGCCGCTTTCCGAGCGCGCCGAAATCGTCACCACCGAGACGTTCGGCACCTGCGCCAAACTGTCCGCGACGGTCTGTTTTAATTCGCGCAGCGTCTTCTGCTTTTCGCTGACGAGATCCCATTTGTTGATCGCGACGACAAGCGCACGCCCTTCCTCGGTGACGCGATGGCCGATCGTCAGGTCCTGGTGCTCAAACGGACGCTCGGAGTCGATCAGCAGCACGACGACTTCGGCGAAGCGAATGGCGCGCACCGCGTCGCTCGCCGAAAGCTTCTCCGCCGTCTCGGTGATTTTCGCTTTCCGCCGCAACCCTGCCGTGTCGAACAGCAGATAGGGCTGGCCCTTGTAGTTGAGTTCGCTGGAAACGCTGTCCCGCGTCAAACCCGGCTCCGGCCCGGTGATCATCCGGTCCTCGCCCAGCAGCGCATTGACGAGCGTCGACTTGCCCGCGTTTGGCCGGCCGACGATCGCCACCCGGATCGGTCTCGCGGGCACCGCTTGAGGCGCTGCCGCCGGGCTCACTTCAGCGGCCGCATCCGCATCGTCGCCACGCCGCCTTTTCGGCGCCTGCGGTATCTTCAAGCCCAGCGCCGCCATGATGTCGGATGCAAGATCGCCGATGCCCTCGCCGTGCTCCGCCGAAATCGCGATTGGGGCGCCGAGCCCCAGCGAGAAGGCATCGAGCACGCCGTCGGTCCCTTGCCGCCCTTCGGCTTTATTGGCGACCAGAACGACGGGCTTGCCGGAATTCCGGGCGATCCGGGCGAAGGCGCTATCGGCCCCGGTCACGCCGGCCCGCGCATCCATGACGAAAAGCACGAGGTCCGCTGCCTCGATCGCTTGTTCGCTCTGCTTGCGCATGCGGTCGGCGATCGTGCCTTGCCGCGCTTCCTCGAGCCCGGCGGTGTCGATCAGGCGAATTTCGGTACCGAAAAGATCGGCAACGCCGTCGCGCCGGTCGCGTGTCAGGCCCGGCAAATCCGAGACCAGCGCCGCGCGCGTTCCAGTGAGGCGATTGAAGAGTGTCGACTTACCGACATTCGGCCGCCCAACGATGGCGACCACGGGGATTTGAGTTGGCATTAAAAGTCGGCCGTCGGATTTGAATGAGTTTCGCTCTGCCCGCACGCGACCGCGCCACGGGCTCCTGCGCGTCTCTAACTCAATTCCTAGTTGAGGGCGATCAGTTTTGCAGCGTCGGTCAATATGAACATGTGCCCCTGGGCCACGATCGGCGGAATAAAGACCGCTTCGCCGACTTTGACCTGGCTCCCGAGCTTGCCCGTAGTTGCATCGACCCCGACCACGTCGCCGTCACTTGAAACAAGCCACAACGACCCCGAAGCCATGACCGGACCCGCCCAGGACTTGGCGTCGGGCAGCTTCATCGTCCAGCGCGTCTTGCCGTTGGACCGGGCAAGAGCCAGCAGGCGGCCGCCCGTATCGACGACGTAGATGGTATCGCCCGCCACACACGGCGGCTGTGCGCTCGGAATGGTTAACGACCACAGCCGATCGCC
>DATLJG010000202.1:0-4910 GCA_035538995.1 Hyphomicrobium sp.
GCGCACGCTTTCGGGCGCGACGTGGGCACCGAACTCCGTGACGTGGACCGGCAATAACCGCACGCACATGGTGCGCGTGCCGGGCAAGGGCCGCTTTGAACTTCGACTGCCGGACGGTGCGGTGAACCCGTATCTTCTGCAGGCCGTGATCATCGCTGCCGGACTTAGCGGCATCAATAAATCGGCCGATCCTGGCAAGCGCTTGGATATCGATATGTATCAGCACGGCCATACCGTGACCGATGCGCCGAAGCTGCCGCTCAATCTTCTCGATGCTCTCCGCAACTTCGACAAAGACGAAGAGCTGAAGGACATGCTGGGACACGAATTTTCCAATGCTTACGTGAAGCTGAAGACGACGGAATGGAATTCCTACGCTTCGCACCTCACGCAATGGGAACGCGATCACACGCTCGACATCTAAGAAGCGAACGCATTCGTCCGATGGGGGCTCGCTCTCCATCGGATTGGCCCAAGGCGCTCATTCTGCGATACTTCTGTTTCGGCCGCCAGGTTCCGGCGCTTGAATTGAAGTTCGCCGAATGAAGTCTCTGGGCTTTTTTATTGGATCGCCGCAAGCTGATTGACGTCGGGGGCTTTCGAGCCTTGTCTGGGAGAAGCGCGATGAAGATTCTCGTTTTGCAGCATGTGGATGTCGAACATCCGGGGATTTTCCGCGACTTCTTCAAAACCGATGGCTTGACGTGGGACACGGTCGAACTCGATGCCGGCGAGACAATCCCCGACGTTGCGGTCTACGATCTGATGGTGGTCATGGGTGGTCCGCAGGACGTCTGGGAGGAAGACAAGTATCCGTGGCTGGCGGACGAGAAAGCTGCGATCCGGCGATTTGTCGTTGACCTCGGCCGGCCGTATCTTGGCATCTGCCTCGGGCATCAACTCTTGGCGGCGGCCGTCGGCGGGCAAGTCGCTCTCGGCGCGACGCCTGAGGTTGGGATTCTCGATGTGCGCAAGACAGACGCCGGTCGCGCCGATCCAATCTTCAAAGGCATCGGCAACCCGATCGGCGTGCTGCAGTGGCATGGGGCGGAAGTGGTTTCGGTTCCGCCCGGCGCAGTTGTCCTGGCAGAATCGGATGCTTGTCCCGTGCAGGCGTTCCGGTACGGCGCCTGCGCCTACGGCTTTCAATTTCACCTTGAAATCACGAACCAGACCGTCGCCGATTGGGCAGCAATTCCGGTTTATGCCCGGGCTCTAGAAAAAGCGCTGGGCATAGGTGCGGTCGCGCGATTGGAGGCCGAAGCCGCAGACAAACTTCCGATATTCAATCGGAACGCCGGGGCCATCTACGACAATTTCAAGGCTGTGATGCGCGAGAACGCCACGAAAGTCTCAGCATCTGGCGCTTGAGATTTCTGCGAGTCCGTCTTCTGGCAACGTCCTAGAGGTCTTGCTTCGGAGCATCTTTCGGAATGACGCCAGCCTTCAGGCACGGTTTGGCGGCGGCGACGCATTTGATGCTGTCGCGCGGGCCGGGATGACATTTCACCGATTTGTCCTTGGCATTATCCCAGAGCTGGTAGCCATCGCCCATCGCACCGGCGCGTGATGACCACCATACCTTTGCAGCGCTGGTTGCCTCGCTTTCGGATTTTCCTGTTGCCTCGCCGCTGTGAACTTCGGTTCCGCAAAAATGGCCGGGTTCGCCGACCGCGGTTCCGACGAACGCCAGTGTGATAGTGGCAACGAGGATGCTTCCGACGATAGGTTTTCGCATGACGGTCTCCAATTCCAATGCGTGTGTTATTCGATGGGGGTGACGGTGAAGCCTGCGTCTCGCAGCAGCGCCACAAGTCCGTCGGTGCCGATGTGATGCATCGCGCCGACGGCAATAAAAGCGTTGCCGTTTTCAAGCAGCGGCAAAGCGCGATCGCGCATGCGGGTGTTGCGTCGGCTTACGAGCGCGGTGCGCAGAGAGGCGAGTGTGGCGTCATCCAGGCCCGCGTGCGGCGCCATTTCCTGGGTCAGTTTCCACACGGCATCGACGCGGCGAAATCTGTACAACTCAGCGATGGTTTCGGAGACATCGTCAACGCGCGGATAGAGTTCAATGCTGGCCTTGAGCCACGCAACCTGCACGTCGGGAGCGATGGCGGCGAGAGAACTGTACTGCTCGAACATCGTTTCCAAACCGACGATTTTAGCACCGTTGGCCTTCGCTCGTTCGATGACGAGCGCGTCGATGGATTTGAGGTTTCGCTCCTGAAGTGCCCTTTGGCATGGCGAGTCGGTGAGAAACATCGTTGCGGCCCAAGCCTTCAGGCCGAGAGCCATTTGTGTGGGATAGCCGGCCTTCGACAATGCCTTCTCGACCACCAACAGTTCATCTTCGTCAAGGACATGCTCCAGTTCACGGTCCTTCGACACTATCAACGGTCCGGCTTGCGCCATGCTCCGTTTGAAGGCCTCCCGAGACTGTTCTGCCGATTCAATCGCAATGATCTTCGCCGCATCTATCGCGGCAAGTGTTGTCGGGCTCAGGGTTTGATGGTGTGCATCGATAACGTGAATGGTTCCAAATAAATGGGAAGCCGGCATGCCCGCTTTTTCGATACGCCAAAGGACCGCGCCGCTATTGGCGACACGACTCGCGTCGGACAAAATTTTCTGCAGTTTGCGGCCGTCGCGATGATCGATTTCGTAGAGCACACTCGTGGGCTTGCACGCCGCGCCGTCTCCGGCTAGAGATGGTTTTGACGATGCCATCTGTGCTGTCGTAGCAAAGGCCACCGTCATGCTCCAGACCAAGAAGCGCTTAGCGTTCGAGCGCGCCGGCAAGAACCATTCGCGGTCCTTCCGGGCATTTGATGCGTTTGATTTCGGCGCCAGTGGCGAGATCGATGACCGAAATGTCGGCAGAAAACCAGTTTGCAACATAGGCTTTTCTCCCGTCGCGGATGACCGCCAGGCCTTCCGGATAACGCCCGACCTTTACGTCTTCGCGCAATTGCTGCGTTCGCGCGTTGAATATCGACACGCTGCCGTTCTGCTGGTTCGAGATGAGTATCGTGGAACTGTCTTTTGCAACGGCAACGCCATATGGCATCGCGCGAGTCTGATGCGTTGAGACGACGCTCAACGTAGCGGCATCGATAATGGACATGGTCGCCGACTGCACATTGGCCACGACCAGATTTTTTTGATCGGACGTTAAGGCCAACGCAAACGGCGCTTTTCCCACGCCGATTTCTTTCGTGACCGTCAATTTATGTGCGTCGATGACGGAGATCGAATTCGATTCACGGTTGGCGACGAACAGCAGCTCTCCGTTTTTGCTGAGCGCCAGATGGGCCGGGGATTTTCCGACGGGAATGGATGCGATGATCGAACCGGACTTGAGATCGAAGACGGTGACGCGATCAGCGCTCCAATCGCTGACATAGAGCTGGCCATTGGGGCTGGCGACGATGCCGAACGGCTGGCCGCCGACCCGCAAGTTGCCCGTGACCTTCTGCTTCTTGAGGTCAACGATCGTAATCTCTCCGACCTCAGGCTGAGTCACGTATGCCGTGCCGGCGGTGGCATCGAGGGCAAAGGATGCGGGTTTCCCCGCCAACTGGACACGCTCTGTTATCTCGTCGGTCTTCGAGTTGATGACTGCCAGGACAGCAGCGTCCTGGCAGAGCACGTATACCGGTTGGCTGGTATCGGCTGCCGCTTGTGTCGCGACTGCTGTGCACGCGAGTGCTGCAAAAAGCGCGGCGAGCAATTTCATGCGTCAGCCTTTGGCTTCGACTTTTGCTTTCAGTCCTCCGAGGCCGGCTTTGAAAAAGTCGGTCGTTGCCTTGACCGCGGCCGCATCATTTTTGTCTTCCGGCGGTTCGTTTGTGGTGTCGGCGCGGTAGAAGCGCGAAGACCATTCAACTTCGCTGCCGCCGTCCGCCGGGCGAATGGAAATCTGGTCGGAGTAAAAACTGACAGGAAATGCATCGAGATTTTCCTTGAGCAGGCGGTACTCGATCGACATGTCCTTCTCACTGTAGGCGTCGAGGCTTTCGACAATCGTGCCGCCGTTTTTTAGTGTCAGTGTGCGCGTGGCGCCTTCCTTGTTGCCGCCCTCGCTGACGACTTTCGTCAATTCCGGGTGCCAGTTTCCGATTGATCCGAATTCCTTGATTGTTTCCCAGACTTTGGCTGGAGGCGCTGCGATGGTGATTTTTTCCTCGGCCTTTTGCGGTGTCGGGCCGTGAGCGCTGACAGCCCCGACACTGCCGGCGACGAGAAACAGCGACAAGACGATGGAACGTGTGGACACCATGCGAAGACTCCAGATTGTTGTTGAGTTAGTTGCGTTTCGGGGGCCCCGAGAGCGGACGTCCCGGACTGCTCGCCCATGCCAGGGCGTAGAGAACGACCATCGAAATCAGTGCGACAAAGGCCGGCACGTATCCCATGTTCATCGATGTTGCGATCGTGCGGATGCTGGTGGAAGCCAGCAACGGACCTGCAAGTCCGGGCGTCTTTTGAAGCTCGGCGTAGGTCAAACCGGTATTCCGAGCGAGATCTTTGAGGTGAGCCGACCTGACCGATGAGAGGTGCTCGTCTCCACCTTCAGGCATTGCGCCGAAGGGTGCATTGCGCGGGTTGTAGCCTTCGCGCTTGTCGGCACCCGGAGGTGCTTGTCCGATGCGATTGTCCTGAGGAACGTCGCTCGGGCCATAGACACCGATCTGGCGGCCGTCCTCGTCGTATTTTGGAATGGGCGATTTCTGCTGCCCGCCGACGCCGACGATCAGACCTTTGACGTCTCCCGGTTTGCCGAGGAACGGTGGCGTGCCGGTATAGGGCAGGGGCGGCGCTTCCTGCCCATCGGTCAGAAAAATGAGATCCGATTTGATACTCGACGCGATATCGATCGCCGAGTAGAGGCCCTTCGCAACGTAGCTGTC
>DATLJG010000203.1:0-3750 GCA_035538995.1 Hyphomicrobium sp.
TCCGATGCGATTTGCGGTACGACGGAGAGGTTCGATCTTTTCGATCGCATCCGGCACACGCGGCTGCCGTTGAGCGACTGGTTCGGCAACCAGATGCTGGCGCTCGGCATGCTCTATTATCGTCTGCGCGATGTGCTTTAGGCGCCCTACCAGCGCAGGAAGCGTGAACCGATGAGCGCGCCGAGCACGGTCATAAGCACGAACCCGACGGGGTACCACAGCGCCACGAACAGCGGACTGTCGTCCGGGCAGTGGCTGGCATAGAGCGTCGCCCCGATACCGGCGGAGAGCACTCCGCCGACTGCTCCGGCAATCGTGGGATAGGTCGGCGCGCCGGATTTCAACGCATAAAGTACGGCGATGAACGGCGCCAGCGATAGGATCGGGATGATCGTCATGCAGTAGAACGAGTTGTGCCCGATCATCCGTGCGTGCCACGTATCGGAGGGCATCGCGGCCAACTCAAGGCCTATTCCCAGAAGCAGCAATGCCGGCGCGAAGGCCAGCCACCACAAACTGCCATCCGGTTTGAAATCCGGCCGCGACAAGCCGCGAACAAGGAAGAACGCGGGGATCGCGAGGCTCAGCATGACGATGAGCTTGAAGGTGTAGCGGACCGAGGTCGACAAAAGCTCGAAGAAGTCCGGCCGCGGTCCGATCGTCAGCATGAAGCCGATCAGCGACAGCAACGCTCCGGCCCCGACCGCGACGGCAAGCGTGCGCGCAATCGGCGGCTCGACGCTTTGGGCGTCGGCGGCAAGAGCCTTGATGAGGTCGTCAGTCTTCATTCCGCTTTCTCTTGGTAGGTATCGGCCAGTGTTTTCAGACTTCGGTGCAGCGCGACACGCACGGCGACCTCGGTGAGGCCGAGCCGGTCGGCGACCTCGCGCGCCGAATGCCCGTCGATGCTGATCGAGCGGACGATATCCCGATTGCGATCCGACAGGCGGCTCAGCACGCGGGTGACATCGTGGGCATCGATCGAAGCCTGTTGATCTTCGCCCTCGATATCGAATTGTGTGAGGTCGATTGCGACCTCGTGGCGGCGACCACGGCGCCGCAAGTCGTCGATCATCTTATTGCGGGCAATGGCGAGCACCCAGGGCCCGAGCGGCATCGCCGGGTCCCAGGTATGCCGTTTCAAATGAATGGCCAGCAGCACGTCCTGCACCACGTCCTCGACATCATCTCGGGCAACGCCGACGCCAGCGAAGCCGCGCCGCACAACCCCTCTGAGAAGCTGTGAAAGTCCGTCAAGAAGAACACGATAAGCCGCTTCGTCGCCCGCGATCGCGGAGCGCATCAGTTTCGACCATTCCGCGTCTCGAGCCTTCCGGTCCAAATTCACGCCTTCTAGAAGCTTCGTCTGCGGACGACAAAACGTTACATCTGAGGAAGCAAGCACCAGCGACTGGGCTAATTTTCTTGCCGCATATGGCAGATACCCAGCAGGGTTCGCAAGATGGGAGGCGCGAATTTGCCCCGGCGCCTAAATCAGTTGGCGGGTAACCAAATCCAGAGAATAGCGATGTAGGTCAGTCCGTGCAGGAACTGGTCGATGCCAAGCGCGCACCAATACTGACGGTCGGCGAACTTCCAGCCGTAGTGACGGACGATCTGCTCCTTGATCCAATCGATGTGGTAGTGGACGACGAATTCGGCCGCGAGCAACGTGGCCGCGAGTTCGGCGCTGCCGCCCGGAAAGAGAAAGAAAACCGGCAAAGTCAATAAGATATGGATGAATGCGTGGAGCAGCCCGCCGGGTGCGCCATAGATCCCCTTTTGCAAATAGATCTGCGGCGTCTGCAGCAGAAAATCCGCGACGGCGTGCTTGGCAAGCAGATAGGTCATTGCGGCAAGCGCCGCGTGAACGGGTGACATGACGATCCGATGCTACGCCGAGCTTCGCCCAACTCCCACGCGGGAGGTTCGGCGTTCTAAAAAGACGGCTTGAACATCGTAGCTACAGCAACTCGAATGTCTGCGGCTGTTCCCTGCGGAACAGGTGGCGTTTGGCTCGCCCTGCCGAGTTGTCATCCCGGCCGCTGCGTAGCAGCCGGGATGAGATTGTGTGCGTGCGCAGTTCCCCTGACGCTAGTTCACACGCTGAACTTCGACGAGGTTGTCGGAGAAGGTCGGTGCGCGGCCGAGACCCGACCATGCGTCCGAGGAGATGCAGTTCACCGAGCCGTCGGAGCGGTTGAGCGAGCGCCAATAGCCGAGCGTTGCGACGACGACGCCATCCGGCACGTCGTCGGTGACGCGCGCGACGCCTTCGAAATCGCCGCGGTCGTTATAGACGCGCACCGGATCGCCATCGCGGACTGCCCGCTTCTGCGCATCGCCCGGTGAGATCATCACGTACTGATCGCCTTGCGCTTTGATCTTGTGCGGCTCGTTGGCGTAGCACGAGTTCAGGAAGGCATGGCTCTTCGGCGAGATGATATTGAGCGAATAGAGCTTGGCGCGTTCCGGGTTGGTCTCCGGCCGCTCGCGCGCCGGGACGTAACCCGGCAACGGATCGACATCTTCGCCCGACTGCTCACCGTCGTACATGGCGCGGAACGGTCCGGCGACGAAGTTCTTGGCGTCGTGCAGCAGGAATTCGACCTTGCCGGAAGGCGTCGGGAATTTGCCTTCGGCATGAGGCGTTCGCGTATCGGCAGAGCCGACGTCGATCTTGTAGTAGCCGTGCTGCTTGAAATACTCCATGTCGACGCCGCCCATCTTCGGGTCGGCCCAATTGATGTATTCGGCACACAGCTCGCTATCGGTCATTTTGAAGACCGGGTCGTCGAAGCCCATTTCCTTGGCGAGCAGGCGCCACATGTCGCTGGTCGGCTTGCATTCGCCCGGCGGATCGATCGCCTTCTGATTGTACGTGAAATAGAAGTGGCCCCACGACCACATCATGTCCTCGGCTTCGCCGGCCATCGCGGCGGGGAGCACGATGTCGGCATATTTCGCCGTGTCGGTGAGGAAGTGCTCCGAGACAACCGTGAAGAGATCCTCGCGCTGCAGCCCTTCGACGATTTTGTTCGTCTCCGGCGCTTGCGACACGGGGTTGGTACAGAAAACAAACAGACTCTTGATCGGCGGGTCGAGCTGCATTTCGCCGGTCAACGCCGCGCCGAGGCGCAGGTTGTTGACGACGCGCGTGCCGGGCTTGATCCAATCGGGGCGGGCGGCTTTGACCCAATCGACCGGGAAATCCCACAGCGGCATCTGCAAAAGTCCGCCGCCGACATGGCGCCATGAACCGACGAGCGCCGGCAGGCAGCATGCGGCGCGGATCGCTTGGGCGCCGCCGGCGCTTCGTTCCAAAGCGACGCCAAGACGGATCACGGACGGCTGCGCGGTCGCGAACTCGCGCGCAAATTTGACGATGTCCGCGGCCTTCACGCCGGTGACGCTCTCGACATACTCCGGTGTGAAGTCCGCAGCGCGGGCCTTAAGCTCGGGATAGCCGTATGTGTACTTATCGACGTAGTCCTGATCGACGAGCCCCTGCTCAATGATCGAATTGATGAAGCCCATCGCCAGCGCGCCGTCGGTTCCGGGCTTCGGGCAGATATGCCAGTCGCCGGCCTTGGCGGTGCGTGACTTGAACGAGTCGATGACGACGACCTTGGCGCCGCGCTTCTGCGCTTCCAAAACGAATGGCCAATGATGCAGGTTGGTCGAAATCGAATTGCACGCCCAAATGACGATAAATTTCGAATGGACGAAACTCTCGGGATCGACGGCGCC